>NZ_LSIA01000001.1:0-4224 GCF_001556015.1 Novosphingobium sp. CCH12-A3
CAAATCCGCTAAAACCCACGCATTCCCAAAGGCTTCAGAGTTTTTCACGGGCGACCTGCTAGGCCACGCGCGCTTCACAGGCTCGATCAAGGAAATCGACGACAGTGCCAACGAGAAGTGGGCTCGAGCCTATTCCGAATTTTTCTTTGGCGGCCTGCGCCACACTGGCGCGATCAAGGGGCCTGCCGCGTAGCCTTGATATTGAAGTTGACGCCGACTGCATCCTTCAGTTGATCGGTCGCGGACCATTCTGCTTCACCGACTCCGAAGGATAGCCGCTGCAGGGTTGCATTGCCGGTGGCGGTTGCCTTGTCGCCGCTGATCTTGAGGGCAAACCGCAACGCCATCGGCTTGCGCTGTCCATGCAGCGAAAGCGTTCCATTGGCGACGTAGCGGCCTTGGCCCGCCTCCTTAATGCTGGTCGAGACGAACTGCGCCTTGGGATGTGCGCCGACAGCGAAGAAGCTGTCACTGCGCAGCATATCATCGCGCTGGCTGTCGCCGCTGTCGACCGAGGCGAGATCGATTGTCGCACGGATTGATGAGCCCGGCAGGTCTTCGGGATCGAAGACGATCGTCGCATCCCAGCGCGAGAACGATCCGTTGATGGCCTCTCCGCTGTATTCTGCCGCAAAGCCCAAGCGTCCGCCCTTCTCCAGTTTCCACGGGCTCGCCTTGGCAGCTGTTGCTGCCGCGCTCTCGGCAACGGCGGGTTCGGAACTCGCGGGTGCTGAGGGCTCTTCGATCGGCACATCGGCAGCACTTCCAGAAGCCACTTCGCCTGGCGGCTTAGCAGCCGGACTCTTGTTCCCGGAAACCGAAAGGAACAGGCCGCAGATCAGCGCCCCGGCCCCAAGAGCAATTGCTGCAAATCCGGCAATACCTATCGCGCCGTGCGAGCGGATCGCCGCAGGCAGCATCCGGCCAATCACGTCCTCGCGCTTGAAGTGGTGATACAAGGCGCCAGCAACGTGCAGCACGATCAGTGCCATGCCGACGGTGCCCAAGGCTCCGTGCAGAGCTTCGGCAGGCTCATGGAAGGCCTGGCCAACCGGCAGGTCAGGCCATGGCACCTTGCCGAACAACATCGTCTGCAACCGCACCTTGGCCGTCGAAACGATGATCCACCCGGTCAGCGGCCCAAGGATCATCACCCCATAAAGCAGGACATGCACAGCAGATGCGAGCAACATCTGCGCCTTGCCGTCCTGCACTGGCGCAGGACGCGCCTTGAACAGTCGCACCACCAGCCGCGCAAGGCTCAGCAGCAGGATCGCGATGCCCACCGACTTGTGGAACTGGTATCCGGCGAACTGCACCGCGCCCTTGGGCAGGTCTTCCAGCGCCCAGCCCAGCCCGATCTGGAACAGCAACAACAGGGCGATCGCCCAGTGCAGGATGATGGCAAGCGCAGAATACCGTTCGGGCCGCAGCGTTGTCATTGTCAAAATACCCCTCGATCCGACAAGCGTCATAACAGCGCCGACGAAGACATGATATGCCCTCTCGTATCGGCGCAGTGGATTGCTACATCTGCGCACATCAATCCTTGGGAGACTTCAATGTCCAACAGTCCGTGGGCCCATCACCGTAGCGCAAGCATTGCCGACGACATCGATTTCGAGATCAAGGGGCAGGAACTCCAGTTTCTCGAGATCGAGCTCGATCCGGGTGAGAGCGCAGTCGCCGAAGCAGGCGCGCTGGTGTGGAAGGACGGCTCAGTTGGGATGACGACCGTATTCGGCGATGGCAGTGCCGATCAGCAGGGCGGCTTCATGGGCAAGCTGCTCGGTGCGGGCAAGAGGCTCGTGACCGGCGAAAGCCTGTTCACCACCGTTTTTACGCACAATGGTTCGGGCAAGGCGCGCGTGGCCTTCGCCTCGCCCACTCCTGGCGCGATCCTTCCGATCAAGCTGTCTGACGTGGGCGGCACGCTGATCTGTCAGAAGGACAGCTTCCTCGCCGCCGCGCGCGGCGTCTCCATCGGCGTTGCCTTCCAGCGCCGCGTGATGACCGGCCTCTTCGGCGGCGAAGGCTTCATCATGCAGAAGCTCGACGGGGATGGCTGGGTCTTCGTGCAGATGGGCGGCACGCTGGTGGAGAAGGAACTACGCCCCGGCGAGGAACTCCACGTCGATACCGGCTGCCTTGCCGCCTATACGCCTGGCATTGATTTCGACCTCGTTACCGCAGGCGGCGTGAAGTCTGTCCTGTTCGGCGGCGAAGGCCTGTTCTTCGCCCGCCTGCGCGGTCCCGGCAAGGTCTGGATCCAGTCCCTACCCTTCTCCCGTCTCGCCGGTCGGATGCTGGCGGCAGCAGGCTCACGCGGCGGCCAGAACCGGGGCGAAGGCTCGATTCTGGGCGAACTGGGCGACTTCATCGGCGGCAACAACTGACGATCCGAAAAGAGGCCGGTGGAATGCTCCACCGGCCCTTGAGTACCGCATGCGCTGCGGGGTGGTTCGGCCTCAGAAGCTCTTGCGCAAGGTTACGCCCCAAGTGCGCGGATCGCCCGGGAGTCCCGCGATCAGGCCGGTATTGCCTGGGCCGACGAAGAGCTGGTCGATGTAATTCTGGTCGAATGCATTGCGCACCCAGCCATAAATGTCGAACCCGTCGTCAGTGCGGAAGCCAACGCGAAAGTTCGACAGCGAATAGCCATCAACCCAAGTGTAGATCGAGGGCGTCGGGTTCGACGAGAAGTTCGAGCGATAGCTGCCGTCATAGCCGAAGTAGACCTGCCCCTCCTGCTCGAGAAACGTGACTGGAGCATTGGCTTCAAGCCCGAAGGACAGTGACCACTTCGATACACCAGGCAGTCGCTGGCCCGAAATGTCGCAGTTGGCGGGGCTGCTGGCTCCGCCCGAAAGCTCCGGCGGGCACGGGGCGTCGACGAACTTGCGGTAGGTGGCGTCGGTGTAGGCTCCGTTCACATAGACATTGAAGCGCTCGCTCGGCCGGACCGAGAAATCGGCCTCGACTCCCTGTGAGCGAACCGCTCCGGCGTTGGCGAGATAGCCGCGCAGAACGCCGAACTGGCCGTTGTTCACGTTGGCCTGATAGTCCTTGATGTCCGTGCGGTAGGCCGACAGATTGAGGATGGCCCGCCGGTCCCAGAACTCGGTCTTGAGGCCTGCTTCGTAGTGCTGCACCGATTCCGGCTTGACAGTAGCCGCCCCGAGGATCGGGTTGTTCGCGGCATCCGTGGGCACCCCGTTCTGGTTGATGCCGCCTGACTTGAAGGTCTTGGCGTACGTAGCATAGAACAGGATGCCGGGTGCGACCTTGTAGCTGGCGGTAAAATCGTAGCTGAAGTTCCAGTCGCTGAACTTGGGAGAGATGGTCTGCGGCGTGAAGATGCCGAGTTGCGCCGTCTTCACCGGGCTGGTCGTTCCGTCGATCAGGATTTCGCTGCCCGAGGCCGTGAAGACGCGCCGCTGGTAGAAGCCGTCCTTCTTGTCATAGTTCACGCGCACGCCCGGCTGCAGGGTCAGTTCCGGCGTCACTTTCCAGCTCGCCTGCCCGTAAACCGCCACGCTGGCATTCTTGAGATACTGCGTGTTGAGCGCCGTCAGCCCGTTCAGCACGTTGGAGTTGTAAAGGGCATTGCTGGGCGCAAGGTTCCATTTGGTCGACGCGCTGCCATGCTGCTCGGTGCCCTGCGTGTCGATACGCTGGTAGAACCCGAAGGCTCCCAGCACGAAATCAAGGCGATCGCCGCTGTAGTTGTAGCGCAGCTCCTGCGTGTATTGATCCTGTTGCGACGGGTTCTGCGACTTTGTGACGATCGGCAGACCGGTAAAGTCACGGTCGTTCTGAGGCTGCCAGTCCCAGAAGCGCCAGGCAGTGACCGAGGTCAGCGTACCCGGCCCGATGTCCCACTTGGCCTTGAGCGAGACCCCACCGATCTTGTTGCCCGCCTGAAGGGTGGCGTCGAGGTCGGTCAGCCGGTCATACGGATTGGTGCTCGGCACGGTATAGCCTTGTGCCGCGGCAAGCGCTGCAAACTGACGATCGGCAGCGCGCTGCGTGGTCCCGGTCCGGACATAGACCGAACCGCAGCAGGCGGCGTCCTGTTCGCTATAGTCACCGGCGAGCGTGATGCTCAGCGCGTCGCTCGGCTTGAACAGCAGCTGGCCCCGCAGGCCGAGGTTGTCCTGCCCCTGAACCGTAATCGTCCGGCGGGACCCGCCTTGCTTGGCGGGGGAGCGATCGGTCTTAAGC
>NZ_LSIA01000010.1:0-70898 GCF_001556015.1 Novosphingobium sp. CCH12-A3
TGCCTACTCATAACACCCCTGTGTCCCCGCGCAGGCGGGGACCTCGGTGTTCTTACGGAACCTCACAGTAAACCGACTGAGGCCCCCGCCTTCGCGGGGGCGCACCGGGGTTCCTCGATGCGATGCCCTCCCCCAGGCGGGAGGGCCGTGAGACTTGCTGAACGTAGTGAAGCTAGTCGCAGCGGGGTGGGCACCCGGCTCCACGCCAAGGAAACGCTAAGCCCCGTTGAACCGGATCAACCGGCTGTCCGCCACCGCCGCTGTGCGATGCGGAAGCGCATCGCGGACATAAGCCTCGTCCTTCACCATCGCAAAGAATGCCCCGGCGTCGGGGTAGCCCATCACGAAAGCCTCGTCCCACTCGCCCTGCGGCCCGGTGACAACGCATTCCATCGGCGCGTGCCACACCATCGCCGCCCCGGAATCCCTTACCAGCGCCTGAAACGCGTCCTTGTAGATCGCATAGGCCTCGCGCCCGGTCAGGCCCTTGCCGTGATTGGGATGGCCTTCGGGATACTCCGCCAGATCACGAAACTTGATCAGGTTGAGCATGTGGATCGGCCGGTCCCGCGGCAGCGACTTGAAGACCTCGAAGTTCTCGCGGCTCGGATCGATGTAGACGGGGCGCTCGCTCACGCCACCTTGTCCCACACGAAGTCGCGGAACTGTTCGCGCAGGTCCTTCTTGCTGATCTTGCCGGTGCCCGTGTGCGGGATCTGTTCGACGAAAGCTACCGCATCGGGCACCCACCACTTGGCGACATGTTGCGCAAGGAAGCTGCGGATTTCTTCCTCATTGCACTCGGCGCCCGGCTTTTTCACCACCACCAGCAACGGCCGCTCATCCCACTTCGGGTGATACACGCCGATCGCTGCCGCCTCCGCCACAGCCGGATGACCGATCGCAGCATTCTCCAGTTCGACCGAACTGATCCATTCGCCGCCGGACTTGATCACGTCCTTGGTGCGGTCGGTCAGTTGCAGGGTTCCGTCCGGATGGATCAGGCCTACGTCTCCGGTATCGAACCATTGCCCTGCCACCACCGCATCGGCCTCGGCCTTGAAGTAGCGCTTGACGATCCACGGCCCGCGCACCTGCAAGGCTCCCGCCGTCACGCCATCGCGCGGCAGGACCTTCTCCGGATCGCCCAGATCGACACAGCGAATTTCCACGCCGAACGGCGGCCGCCCCTGCATCGCCTTGACCGTCACCTGCTCGTCGAACGAAAGCTCGTCCCAGTTCCAGGTTTCGGCCCCCGTCGTGCCGATCGGTGATGTCTCGGTCATGCCCCAGGCATGGGCCACCCGGCGCCCGGCGCGCATGAAGCGCTCGATCATCGCGCGCGGCATCGCCGAACCGCCGCAGACGATGGTCTGCAAGCTCGGCGGGATTTCGCCACCGTTGTGGGTGTCGACATGCTGCAGCAGGGCCAGCCACACGGTGGGCACCCCGGCCGAACAGGTCACCTTTTCGCGGTTCATCAGGTCGCACAGCACTGCGCCATCGTTCACCGCTGAATAGACGAACTTGGCCCCTGCCGCCGCGCCGGCCCAGGGCAGGCCCCAGCTGGCGGCATGGAACATCGGCACGATCGGCAGCATGACCGAGCGACAGTCCATCCCGAACACGGGCGGGCTGATCGCGCTCAGCGCATGGAGCATGGTCGAGCGATGCTCATAGAGCACGCCCTTGGGATTGCCGGTGGTGCCGCTGGTATAGCACAGCATGCAGGGATCGCGCTCGTCACCGTCGTGCCACTCGGCCACGCCGTCCTCGCCCGAAATCCATTCCTCGAAGTGAAGCGCCGGTTCGCTGCTGTCAAAGCAGATGTAGTGTGCGACCGTCGGCCAGCGCGGCTTCATCCGCTCGACGATCGGCGCCCAGACCTTGTCGAACAGCATCACCCGGTCTTCGGCATGATTGACGATGTATTCGAGCTGGTCGTCGAACAGCCGGGGATTGAGCGTGTGGAGAATGCCGCCAACGCCCACCGCGCCGTACCAGGAAACCAGATGCCGATGATGGTTCATCGCCAGCGTTGCGATCCGATCCCCGGGCTGCACGCCAAGCTTGCGCAAGGCCTGCGTCATGCGCAGCGCATCGTGGCGTATGCCGGCCCAGTTGGTCCGCGTCTCGCTGCCATCGGCCCAGCGGCTGACGATCTCGCGCGCACCGTGTTCGCGCGCGGTGTGGTCTATCAGATGTGTGACCCGCAGCTTCCAGTCCTGCATTGCGCCAAGCTGCTGAGTCATCTCTCTCTCCGTTCGGTTCTTATTCGACCAGCCGCAGATGCCTTTCCGGTCTTGCGGTTAGGGCGACATTGGCGAGTCCTTCTATCGGAATCAATCGCTCGATTAAGTCGCTGTCCAGTTTAAAATCATTGCCGAGCCGCACGAGCGGCTCCTTGGGTCCGCCAGTCCGAAGGCGCGCCAGCACTTCGCCCGTCCCGCCAGACCCACGCGGCAGGAGCATCGCCAGCTCCGAGATCGCCTCGGGCTTGCTCACCTCGAGCTTGAGCATCATCCGCGACGAGCTTGTCACCGCAGCCAGCGGCCTTGCCCCCCGCACCGTCACGCGCGGCGGCTCGTCGGGATTGGGCCGGTCAAGTTCGACATTGAGAAGCACGCAGGTCCCGTCCTTCGCCCATTGCTGGAACGGCTCGACCAGCGATTCCTCGAAGCACGAGGCCGAGAACAGCCCCGAACTGTCGGAGAAGTCGGCCATGACGAAGTCCTTGCCCTTCTTCGTCTTGCGCTTCTGCACGTTCTCCACCAGCGCCGCCATGACCGCGCCGGAACGCCCGCCCGGCTCGCCACTGCTGGTCATCAGGCTGCCATACGATCTCGCCCCGTTGGCCGAAGCCACGGCGCGATATTCTTCCACCGGATGCGCCGCGAAATAGAACCCGAAGTTCTCGCGCTCCGCCGCCATCTGGTCGGCCCGGCTCCACGGCTTCGTCTCGGCAAGGCGCGTGGCGGGCGTGGCATGATCGTCCCCGCCGAACAGGCCACCCTGCCCCGACGTGCGAGAGCGCGCCGCTTCGTCCGCCACCGCCATCAGCAGTTCGGCATTGGCAATCACCTGCGCGCGGTTGGGTTCAAGGCAATCGAGCGCACCGCCCGCAGCCAGCGCTTCCAGCTGCCGCCGGTTCATCGATCCTGCCGGAATGCGCTTGAACAGGTCGTCGAGCGAAGCAAAGGGCCCGTTCGCTTCGCGCTCCTCGACGATCTGCTCCATCGCCTTCTCGCCCACATTGCGCAGGCCCGCCAGTGCATAGCGCACGGCAAAGCCGTCCTGCGTCCGCTCGACGGTGAACTCGGCCTCGGAATGGTTGATGTCCGGCCCGGCCAGCGCCACGCCATTGCGCCGCATGTCGTCGACGAAGACCGAGAGCTTTTCCGACTGATGCATGTCGAAGCACATCGATGCCGCATAGAACTCATGCGGATAGTGCGTCTTCAGCCACGCCGTCTGATACGCCAGCAGCGCGTAAGCGGCAGCGTGCGACTTGTTGAAGCCATAGCCTGCGAACTTGTCGATCAAGTCGAACAGTTCGTTGGCCTTGGCCGCCGGAATGTCGGACACCGTCTTGCAGCCATCGACGAAGCGCTGGCGCTGCGCGTCCATCTCGGCCTGCACCTTCTTGCCCATCGCGCGGCGCAGAAGGTCTGCATCGCCGAGCGAATAGCCCGCCAGGATCTGCGCGGCCTGCATGACCTGTTCCTGGTAGACGAAGATCCCGTAGGTCTCTGCCAGGATGCCCGCCAGCTTCTCGTGCGGATACTCGATGCTTTCGAGACCGTTCTTGCGGCGCCCGAACAGCGGAATGTTGTCCATCGGGCCCGGACGGTAAAGCGAGACGAGCGCGATGATGTCGCCGAAGTTGGTCGGCTTCACTGCCGCCAGCGTGCGCCGCATGCCTTCGGATTCCAGCTGGAACACGCCCACCGTATCGCCCGACTGCAGCAGCTTGTAGGTCTGCTCGTCATCCCAGGCGAGCGCCGAAAGGTCGATGCTGATGCCGCGCTTGGCCATCAGGTCGACCGCCTTGCGCAGCACCGACAGCGTCTTGAGGCCGAGGAAGTCGAACTTCACGAGGCCCGCATCCTCGACATGCTTCATGTCGAACTGCGTCACCGGCATGTCCGAGCGCGGATCGCGGTAGAGCGGCACCAGCTGCGCCAGCGGGCGGTCGCCGATGACCACGCCGGCCGCATGGGTCGAGCTGTTGCGCGGCAGGCCTTCCAGCTGCATCGCAAGGTCGATCAGGCGCTTGACCTCGGGATCGCGGTCATACTCGCGCTTGAGTTCCACCACCCCGTTCAGCGCGCGCGGCAGCGGCCACGGGTCGGTCGGATGGTTGGGCACCATCTTGCACAGGCGGTCGGTCTGCCCATAGCTCATCTGCAGGATGCGCCCGGTATCGCGCAGCACCGCGCGGGCCTTCAGCTTGCCGAAGGTGATGATCTGCGCGACGTGATCCAGCCCGTATTTGCGCTGGACATAGCGGATCACCTCGCCGCGCCGGGTTTCGCAGAAATCGATATCGAAGTCCGGCATCGAGACGCGTTCCGGGTTGAGGAAGCGCTCGAACAGCAGGCCCAGCTTGATCGGATCGAGGTCGGTGATGGTCAGCGCCCATGCCACAAGGCTGCCCGCGCCCGAACCGCGCCCCGGCCCCACGGGAATGTCGTTTTCCTTGGCCCACTTGATGAAGTCGGCCACGATCAGGAAGTAGCCGCCGAAGCCCATGCGGTTGATGATCGCGATCTCGAACTCGAGCCGCTTGCGGTAGTCGAGCACTTCCTCCCACACGCCCGCGACGTTGAGCTGCGGATAATCGGCAGCGTCCGGCTCGGCATCCGGGCCAAGGCACAGCACGCGCTCCAGCTCGGCGTGGGCGGCTTCCGGGTAATAGGGCTTCAACCGCAGGACGAGGCCCTTACGGCTGTCCTCGGCACACATCCGGGCTTCGCCTTCCTGATCGCCGGCGAGGCTCGGCAGGATCGGCTTGCGCTTGGGTGGCATGACCGCGCAGCGCTGTGCTACGACCAGCGTGTTGGCGAGCGCTTCGGGGAGGTCCTTGAAGATTTCCTCCATTACCGGCGCAGGCTTGATCCACCACTCCTTGCTGGAACGCGGACGGTCGGTGCTGTCAACGTGGGTGGAACTGGCGATGCACAGCATGGCATCGTGCGCGTCGTAGAACCCGCGCTCGGCAAAACAGGCGGGATTGGTCGCCACCAGCGGCAGGTTTCGAGCATAGGCCAGATCGATCAGCGCCTCTTCAGACGCCTCTTCCACCGGCTCGTTGCGCCGCGCGATCTCGATGTAGAGCCGCTCGGGGAACAGTTCCTGCAAGCGATCGAGGTAAGCTTCGGCCGCAGACTGCTGCTGCCCCGCAAGCAGCCGCGCCAGCGCGCCCTCGCCCGCCGCGGTCAGGCAGATCAGCCCATCGGTGTGGCCAACGAGGTCCGCCAGCACGACATGCGCCTCGAACTCCAGAGGCCGCTCAAGATGCGCGCGGCTGACGAGGTGGCACAAGTTGTCATAGCCGCGTGCATCCTGCGCATAGAGCGCCAGCCAGTCGACGGTCGGTGCAGCAGGCCCGAACCCCGTCGCCGCGCCATCACGCTCGGGCCGCGCCACCGCCAGCATCGTGCCGATGACGGGCTGCACGCCCATGTCCTTGCATGCCTTGGCATAGGCGACGCTGCCATAGAGCCCGTTGCGATCGGTAATCGCCGCCGCCGGAAAACCCCGCTCCGCCGCCGTCTTGGCAATCGCCTTGGGATCGATCGCTCCGTCGAGCATCGTGTAGGACGAGAAGATGCGCAAGGGAACGAAAGGGGCGTGGGGCATGTCGCCAAGGTAGGAAAAAGGCCGCCTTCTTGCGAGAGGCGCGGCCTGTTTTTCCCCCGAACCGAATGCTGCTGTCAGAGCAGTTTCTCGATATCCTTCGCGATGCTCTCCGGCTTATCGGTCGGCGCATAGCGGCGCACCACCTTGCCGTCGCGGCCGATCAGGAACTTGGTGAAGTTCCACTTGATCGCCTTGGTCCCGAGCACGCCCGGCGCTTCCTTCTTGAGCCAGTCGTAGAGCGGGTCGGCGTTGTCGCCGTTGACCTCGATCTTGGCCATGAGCGGGAAGCTCAGGCCGAAGTTGACCTTGCAGAAGCTCTCGATCTCGTCGGCCGAGCCCGGCTCCTGCCCGCCGAACTGGTTGCAGGGAAAAGCCAGCACCTCGAAGCCCCGGTCGCCATAGTCCTTCCACAGCTTCTCGAGGCCATCGTACTGCGGGGTAAATCCGCACTTCGACGCGGTGTTGACCACCAGCAAGACCTTGCTCTTCTTCTCGGCCAGATCGATCACCTCGCCATTGGGCTTCTTCGCCTTGAAATCGGCTATCGTGGTCGGTTCGCTCATGTCAGGCCCTCCCGATCCGCAAGTTCGAGGATTTCGCCGACGTTGAGCGACTTGCCTCCCGCCACGTCGATCACCAGGCGGGCGCGCTGGGCGGCATCCATGCCAGCCACTTCCGCCACCAGGTCCCGCAAGGGAGCCTTCTTGAGGACGCTGAAATTGTACTGCATCTCAGAGCCGGCATCGTCGCGCTCATGCAACGTGGCTTCGGCATTCCAATCAAGACCGGACATGACTTCTCCCCTTGTCATGCAAATGGTTCGCACGACAAGGGAAGCTGATCAACGGCAAATGGGCTTAGGCGGGAAAATCGATGCGGTGGGCCAGTGCCGCAATTTCGGCCGGGGAATACTGCCGGTCGCCCGACTTCTCGATGACCAGGTTCGCCCGCTCGCTTTCCGACATGCGCGCAACCATTCGCACCATGTCGGCGAAGGTTCCGGAATGCAGCGAGGCAAAGCCGTGGAACACGCCGTCCGCAGCCTCACGGCGCAGGACAACGGCGTGGTCGTTCCAGAATGCAGCCGCATCGGCAGCTTCGGCGCGGATCGTGGTGTTCATGAGGTACGATCTCCTTTTGCACACGAAAACGCTTCAGGAGAACGATGTATCCCTATTCGAGCACGCCCTCATGCAGCCGCACAACGCGGTCCATGCGCAGGGCGAGGCGCTCGTTGTGCGTGGCGATCAGCGCCGCGCTGCCCTCGCCACGCACCAGCTTGAGGAACTCCTCGAGCACGCGGTCGGCAGTGGCCTCATCAAGGTTGCCGGTCGGCTCGTCGGCCAGCACCATTTCCGGCCGGTTGGCCAGCGCACGCGCCACGGCGACACGCTGTTGCTCGCCGCCCGAAAGCTGGCTGGGCCGGTGATCGAGACGCTTGGCAAGCCCCAGCGCAGTCAGCAACTCGGCCGCCCGGGTTTCTGCCTCGCCCCGCGTCTTGCCTGCCACCATCTGCGGCAGCACCACGTTCTCGATCGCGTTGAAATCGGGCAAAAGATGATGGAACTGGTAGACGAAGCCCAGGTGATCGCGGCGCAGCGCCGTCCGGTCATCGCCCGAAAGCTGCGAGGCATTCGTCCCGGCGATCTCGATCAGCCCCGAAAAACCGCCTTCCAGCAGTCCGATCGCCTGCAGCATGGTCGACTTGCCCGAACCCGAAGGCCCCAGCAGCGCAACGATCTCGCCGGGGCGGATCTCGAGGTTCACGCCGCGCAGCACGTCGATGGTCACCCCGCCCTGGCTGAACGAGCGGCGCAGGTCGCGCAATCGAACCACAGGATTTTTGGCGACGGGATCACTCATAACGCAGCACCTGAACCGGGTCCGTGCTGGCAGCCTTCAGCGCCGGATAAAGCGTGGCAAGGAACGAGAACAGCAAGGCCATCATGCAGATGGTCGTGATCTCGACCGGGTCCGAACGGCTCGGCAGCTCGGTAAGGAAGCGGATTGAAGGGTCCCACAGGTTCTGCCCCGTCACCCACTGGATCGCATTCACGATAGGTTGGCGGAAGAACAGGAAGACGAAGCCCAGCAGAAGTCCGGAAACGGTGCCAAGAGCACCGATCACGAAGCCGATCGTGACGAAGATCTTGAGCAGGCTTTTCCGCGTTGCCCCCATCGTGCGCAGGATCGCGATGTCCCGCGTCTTGGCGCGCACGAGCATGATCAGCGACGAAAGGATGTTGAACACCGCGACCAGCACGATGATGGAAAGCACGATGAACATCGCCACGCGCTCCACCGCCAGTGCCTCGAACAGGCTGGCGTTGATGGTCTTCCAGTCGGTGACGACCGCCGTGCCTTCGAGTTGCTTGGCAATGGGAGCAAGGGTCTCGGACACGGTATCGGCATTAGTCGTAGTGACCTCGATCATGCCGATGGAATCGCCGGTCAGCAACAATGTCTGCGCATCCGCGATGGGCATGACCACATAGGCGTTGTCATAATCGTAGATGCCGACTTCGAAGATTGCCGATACGGTATAGGCAATCTCGCGCGGGACAGTGCCGAACGGCGTAGCTCGACCTTGCGGGTTGATGATCGTGATGCTGTCGCCCACCCGCGCACCAAGGTTCTGGGCAAGGCGCGAACCGATGGCAACATTGCCTGACTCTGGCCGCAGCGAGGCGATCACGCCATCGACGCGCTTGTCCTCCAGCCGCTTGATATCGCCCGCAGTATTGCCGCGCACGAGAATCGCCTCGACCCTGCCATTGAAGCTGGCGAGCAGCGGCTGCTCTATCAGCGGCGAGGCATGGGTAACGCCGGGCGTCGCCTCAACCTTCTTGAGGATGTCCTGCCAGTTGTCCAGCCGCCCGCCATAGGCCTGGATGATCGCATGGCCGTTCAGGCCCACGATCTTGTCGAGCAGTTCGGCGCGGAAACCGTTCATCACGCTCATCACGATGACCAGCGCGGCCACGCCGAGCATTACCGCGACAAGGCTGATGCCCGCGACGAGCGCGATGAATGCCTCGCCTCGCCCGGGCAGCATGTAGCGCTTGGCGATGGTCCATTCGAATGGCGACAGGATCAAGCAGAAGTCCCCTGGCAGGAATGCGCCTCCGGGTTCCCGGAGACGGCTGCGGATGTAGGCTGGAGCGCAGCAAACGGCAATGGCTGCAAAAACCGGACGTTTAGAGTCCCGCGCTTGTCCGTTCGAGTTCCGCAATCCGGTGCTGCATCTGCTGCATCTCTATGATGCGCCGATGGCGCTCGCACGAAAGCGGCAGGGCTGCCAGCACCGTCACGCCGACATAGAGCTGGAAGAACTGGATGCGGTCGCCGAACTCGATGTCCATGCCGGCAATCGGCCCGAACCCCAGGATAGTCATCGTGCCGCCGATGGCGATCAGCAGCAGAGGCATCAAGGTGGTGATCGCAGCTGGCACCAGGGCCGAGGAAACCATCAGGAATACCAGCGGGAACACCAGCAGCGCGCGCATGTCGAGCAGGAATACCAGCGCGGTCAGGCCCGTGAACGACCCGAACACGAGCGTTGCCAAGGGCAGTTGGCGCGCTGGCGGCAGGAAGCTTCGTCCGCGTGCCAGGCGATGGTAGACATAGTGGAACACCGGAAGGCACGCGACCAGCCCGAGAGCGTGGCCGATGATCCATCGGGTAAAATTCTCGACCAGCGGCTGACCAAAGGAGAACCAGGCCAGGAACGATGCGATGCAACCGGTCACCAATGGGATGGTCAGACCGATGCCGAGGTAGAAGGACGTCACCCATTCGAGGATGTCGTGCGGCCAGAACGCATCGGTGATCCGCCGCCAGACGAACGCGACGGCGATAGCTTCGGCCATATTTATGAAAGCCAGTGGCACCGCCAGGACCCAGCCAAACCCGAAGTACCCGGTTGCGATGGTACTCGCGAACCAGCACGGGACCACCCACTTCAACCAGAGGCGGAACGGAAGATGCACCAGCCGCCCCGCCAGGAGCGCTGTGGCGATCCAGACCATGGCAACGCCGCCGGTGAACCGACCGAACGCCACTGCGCCATAGGCCAACGCAAAGTATGCGACGGCGGTACAGACCGGATCGGCAAGAGTACGGGCAACGCGCATTGCCCTGCCCTAACACTGCCCTGGTTAATTTTTCCCAGCGCAAATCACGCACAATCATCGACTGCGCAGATCAGTGAAAAACCACGTTGAGCAGGTAGGAAATCGTCCCCCCAATCACGAAAAGCGCCCCCAGAGCCAACAGCCCGATACCGATTATCCTCACCAGCCACTCCATGCTCCGCCTGTCCGTGGCCCCAACTACGCCCCAGAAGACTCGCGGTTCCCCGGGCCGGGAACGGCCTCAAGCGATGCATTGCGAACCTTGCCCTTGCCATTGTGCGCAAACGTCGCCATTTGGGCGCCAGAAACCGGCCGGCGCGCACGCGCCCACGCGAGTCCACGGGACCCATGACCACAGATCACGAACTTCTCGATGCAACGCCCTGGGATATCGGGCGGGGCGATATCGGCGCCGATGACGACAAGCTGCGCGAGGAGTGCGGCATCTTCGGCGTACTCGGCGTACGTGACGCTGCGGCGACAGTCGCGCTAGGTCTCCATGCCCTGCAGCACCGCGGGCAGGAAGCCGTGGGCATCACCAGCTTCGACGGACAGGAATTCTACTCGCGCAAGGGCATTGGCCATGTGGCGGCGAATTTCTCGACCGGCTCGGCCATTGCCGAACTGCCGGGGATGATGGCCTCTGGCCACGTCCGCTATTCGACGACGGGCGGTGCAGGCCTGCGCAACGTCCAGCCGCTCTTCGCAGACCTCGCCTCGGGCGGTTTCTCGATCGCCCACAACGGCAACATCTCCAACGCGATGTTCCTCAAGCGCGATCTCGTCCGCAAGGGCGCGATCTTCCAGTCGACGTCGGACACCGAGGTGATCATTCACCTCGTTGCGACGAGCCGTTACCCCACCCTGCTCGACCGGTTCGTCGATGCCCTGCGCCTGATCGAGGGCGCCTATTCGCTGATCTGCATGACGCCCGAGGGCATGATCGCCTGCCGCGATCCGCTCGGTATCCGCCCGCTCGTCATGGGCAAGCTCGGTGACGCGGTGGTCTTCGCCAGCGAAACCGTTGCGCTTGACGTCGTCGGCGCAGACTTCGTGCGCGAAGTGGAGCCCGGCGAGCTGATCCAGGTCGATCTCGACGGCAACCTCAGCACGCACCGGCCGTTCGGCAAGCCCAACGCGCGCCCCTGCATCTTCGAACACGTCTATTTCAGCCGCCCGGACTCGGTCATGGGTGGCAGCTCGGTCTACCAGGTACGCAAGGCCATCGGCGCGCAACTGGCGATGGAAAGCCCGGCAGACGCCGATCTCGTCATCCCCGTGCCTGACAGCGGGGTGCCTGCTGCGCTCGGCTACGCCCAGCAGTCCGGTATCCCGTTCGAACTCGGCATCATCCGCTCGCACTATGTCGGCCGAACCTTCATCCAGCCCTCGGACGGTGCCCGCAACGCCGACGTGAAGCGCAAGCACAATGCCAACCGTGCGCTGGTCGCCGGCAAGCGCATTGTCCTGATCGACGATTCGATCGTGCGCGGCACCACCAGCCTCAAGATCGTGCAGATGATGCGCGATGCAGGGGCCGCCGAAGTGCACATGCGAATCGCCAGCCCGCCGACCGAGCATTCGTGTTTCTACGGCGTCGACACGCCCGAACGCTCGAAGCTGCTCGCTGCACGCATGGATGTCGCCGCGATGGCGGAGTTCATCCACGCCGACAGCCTTGCTTTCGTCTCGATCGACGGCCTCTACCGCGCCGTGGGCGAGGCCGAACGCAAGAAGTCTTGCCCGCAGTATTGCGATGCCTGCTTCACCGGCGAATACCCCACACGCCTGACCGATCTTGCCGATCGCGAGAGCCCCGATCAGCTTTCGCTGCCGGTCGGAAAGGTCGCGTAAGATGAGCCTTGCGGGTCAGGTCGCGCTGGTTACCGGCGCAAGCCGCGGCATTGGCGCGGCCACGGCCAAGGCACTGGCCGCTGCCGGAGCGCACGTCGTTCTTGTGGCGCGCAACGCCAAGGACCTCGAGAAGATCGAGGAAGATATCTTCGAGGCCGGTGGCAGCGCCACGATTGCGCCGGTCGATCTCGCCGAGGCTGACAGCATCGCCCGTCTCGCCACCGCCATCTCGGGCCGCTGGAAGGCGCTCGACATTCTGGTGATCAACGCCGCCGTCCTGCCCACCCTCACCCCGGTCTGGCAGATCGACGCGCGCGAGTTCAACCAAGCGCTGACTCTCAACGTGCTGGCAACGCAGGCACTTCTTGCCGGTTTCGACGGCATGCTGCGCAAGAGCCAGGACGCCCGCGTCATCGGCGTGACGAGCAGCGTCGGCGCCACCCCCCGCGCCTACTGGGGTGCCTACGGCGCTTCGAAGGCGGCGTTTGACAACCTGCTGGGCAGCTATGGGCAGGAAGTGCGCAACACCGCGGCCATCCGAGTTGCCGTGGTCGATCCGGGCGCAACCCGCACCAAGATGCGCGCCCGCGCCTACCCCGGAGAAGACCCGCAGACGGTCAAGGCTCCGGAAGTCGTTGCTGACCGGATCGTTACGCTTCTTGGTGAACAGTTTGCCAGTCCGCACCGCATTCGCGTTAACCAGGACTGATAGCGCCTAATTAACGTAGCCGCGCGATTCTTTGCAAAGGTTTGCCGATCCGTCGGCAGACCGGAAACGCAATGGGTCGAGGTCGCCCGGCATGACGACGACGGATTGGAATACCAACATCTATGGGCAGGCCGCGCTCGAGGACCGCAGTGCGCCTCGCCAGCGTGTCAACATTCCGGCAACGCTCAGGCCATCCGGCGGCAAGGGCTTTCAGACCGTCGTGCTTGACCTTTCGCTAGGCGGCTTCTGCGCAAATGCGCTGCAACGCATGCACGCCGGCAACCGCTGCTGGCTGACCCTGCCCGGCATGGAATCCCTTCAGGCCGAGGTGGTGTGGTGGGATTCCGGTCGCGTCGGCTGCGCCTTCGCCAACCTGCTCAGCCCCATCGTCCACGACAACATCCTCGCGCGATATCGCGGGGACGGAGTTTTCAGGCGTCCCTGAAGCTTACTGCTTTACCAGCGTCACCTGGCTGACGTTGATGCCGCCACCGCGGAACCCGCCTTCGCAATACATCAGGTAATAGCGCCACAGGTTGACGAACCGCTCGTCAAACCCGGCAGGCAGCCTCCCTTCGACTACGGCAAGATCAAGCGCCTCGCGCCACAGCTTGAGCGTGCGGGCATAGTCGAGGCCGAAGTCCTGGCGATCCTGCCATGTGAGCCCGCGCTCGTGCGCCAGTCGTGCAAACTCCCGCTCGCTGATCAGCAGGCCGCCGGGGAAGACATAGGCCTGGATGAAGTCGGCGCTGGCGGCATAGGCATCGAACAGGTCATCGCGGATGGTGATGTATTGCAGCGCCGCACGCCCTCCGGGCTTCAGACAGCGGGCAAGGCAGTCGAAGTAGGACGGCCAATATTCGCGACCCACGGCCTCGACCATCTCGACGCTGGCGATAGCGTCGAATGTTCCTTCGACATCGCGGTAATCCTGATGACGGTACTCGATCCCGCCCAGCCCTGATGAAGTGAGGGCTTCGCGCGCCCACTCCAGCTGCTCGTCCGATAGGCTGATGCCGGTCACCCGCGCCCCGGTCGTCTCGGCGAGGCGCCGCGCCAGAAAGCCCCAGCCGCAACCGATCTCGAGCACTTCGCTGCGAGGTGTGAGCGCCAGACGCGCCCCCAACCGGTCAACCTTGTTGGCTTGAGCCTCGGCCAAGGGTGCATCTGCCGAAATGCCGTCCCACAACGCGCTCGAGTAACTCATGGTCGAGTCCAGCCACTGGCGGTAGAAGTCATTGCCAAGGTCATAGTGCGCCGCGATGTTGCGCCGCGCCTGCGCTCGCGAATTCTTGCGCAGGAAGTTGAGCGCCCGGCCAGCCAGACGCCACGGACCTTTAGCCCGGCCGACGTCGCCCAAGGTGGCGGCGTTGCGCATGAACAGATCGAAGATCGGCACGGGATCGGGGCTATCCCATTCGCCTTCGACCCAAGCCTCATACCAGCCGATCGAGCCAGCCGTAGCCAGCCGCACAAGCGCATTCCAGCTATGCAGGTGAATTCGCGCGACAGGCCCCTCGCCCCGCCCGCCAACAGTGCGCTGGCTGCCGTCCGGCAAGATAGCGTGGATCGTGCCAAGAACGAGACCGCGGTCGATCCTTTCGACAACGCGCTCGAACGGTCCGGCAAACAGGTGTGCGACCCAGCGGCCGACGGCAGACATGTTCCAGCCACCGGCCACCAGATGCCGTCCCCTCGATGGCGTCTGTGCAGTCATGGGCGGGATATGCGGCTCCGCAGCGTAACGCGCAAGGTCAGCCATGCGCCTTCATTGCTTCATGTGCCGCCAAAGCCCGCGCCCGGCCTTGCGCATGGGGCACGATCTTGCGGACATAGCCCGGTGGCGGGAACGTGGGATCGTGGACCTCGGCGTCGGACAGATGGCGCAGTTCCGGCACCCATTTGCGGATATAGCCTGCTGCGTCAAACTTCGCCGACTGGGTGAGTGGTGCCATGATTCGCACGAACATGTTGGAATCTATGCCCGTCCCTGCCGTCCACTGCCAGTTGACCGCGTTGGAACCGTAATCCGCATCAACCAGGGTGTCCCAGAACCAACGCTCGCCTTCACGCCAGTCGATCAGGAGATGCTTCACCAGGAAGCTTGCCGCAATCATCCTCACGCGGTTGTGCATCCACCCGGTGTGCCAAAGCTCGCGCATCCCGGCATCGACGATCGGGTAGCCAGTGCGCCCCTGCTGCCATGCCCGCAGCCCCTCGGGATCGTCACGCCATTGCAGCCGGTCGTAGGCCTCCCGCGCATTCTTCGAGCCATAGTCTGGGAATTGCACGATCACGTTCTGGGCATAGTCGCGCCAGCCCAGCTCGCTGAGGAATACGTCCACCGATCCGCCGGCATCGGCCACCTTCTGCCACACCGTCGCCGGCGAAATCTCGCCGAAGTGGAGATGCGGCGACAGGCGCGAAGTTCCTTCAATCGACGGCAGATTGCGGCATTGCTCGTACCGCGCCGCCCGCGCCGCAAAGGCTTCCAGCCGCTTGTGCGCACCCGCTTCGCCGGGGGTCCATTCTTTGCGGAACCCGCCCGCCCAGTCCGGCGAAGTGGGCAGCAGTTTCCAGTCGTCGAGCGTGTCGCTCGTCGGCCAGTGCTCCGGCGCGACCAGCTGCTGTGGTGCTTGCGCTGGGTGCGCGGGCGGCATCCGCTCTTTAAGGGCCTGCCAGAATGGCGTGAAGATCTTGTAGGGCGCGCCGCTTCCGGTCTTCACCGCACCGGCCGGGGCCAGGTAGTTGCCGTCGTGAAGGACAAGCTGCATACCCTTGGCGACGGCCTTCTCCGCGTTGCGCCACCACGGCTCGTAATGGTGCAACGCATGGACGACCCGCGCCCCGGTTTCGCGGCGCACCGCCGCCAGTTCCTCATGCACCTTGCCCCGGCGCAGGATCAGTCGCGATCCCAGCTTGCGAAGCGCGGCATCCAGGCTGGCCAGGCTGTGATGCAGCCACCAGCGCGAGGCACCGCCCATGCGGCAGTGCCTGGGCGTCTCGTCATCAAGCACGTAGACCGGGATAACGGGCCCGGCCTCGGCGGCTGCCAGAAGCGCCGCCTGATCGGCCAGTCGAAGATCGCGGCGGAACCAGACAATCGTCGGTTCGGCCTGCGTCGATGCAGACACCAGTTCCCTTTCTCCTGTTATGCGGCCCTTGCAAGCCGGCATCACAAACCGTTGTTCGGGAACAAGGTTTGCGGCAATCTCGTTCCAAGCAACCGATGGTCCAAGCCGCCCCCGAACGCCACCTGCCCCAAAGGGCGCGCAGCTGGAGAATATCTCCGCGCCATGCCCTGATCGCGTCGGCGCTGTGCTGGATCGGCTTTGTCCTGGTCGCCTCGCTCGTGCTGTCAGGGCACGGCAGCGAGATCGACAGTTCCGGCCTGCTGTTCTGGCGACGCGGGGCAGACCTTGTTCCCGCCGGTCCGCAATGGCTGCTCGAGGCGGTGCGGGATCTGACGGCGCTTGGCGGGGTCCTGCTGCGCAACCTCATCCTGATCGGCGTGCTGGCCGCGCTGCTCTTTCTGCGCCTGAAGCGCGAGGCAGTGCTGCTGACTGCGACAGTCATGGGCGGATGGCTGGTCAACTCGCTGGTCAAGATTGCTGTCGGCCGCCCCCGCCCGATGATCGTGCCGCACCTGACCGAGGCGGGCGGGCAGAGCTTTCCCAGTGGGCACAGTTTCAATTCCGCGGTGATCTACATTGCCATCGCGCTGGCCTTCGCGGCCATGAGCCCGCGCCGCTCGATTCGCTGGACCCTGATCATCAGCGCCATCGCCCTGAGCATTGCCATTGCGATCAGCCGGGTCTGGCTCGGCGTCCATTTTCCGACTGACGTTGCAGCGGGATGGCTTGGCGGCGCAGGCTGGGCGTTCCTCGCCTCGGCGCTGCTGCACAATCCAGCGAAAGCCGTCGCCGAGCAGGCCGACGACATGCTCGAGACACTGACGCCCGGCGCCTAGCAGGTCGGAAGTTCAACCACCGTGTTGAAGTTTCGCGCCATCGTCGGGCCAGTGAACCGCGCATCCGCGAAAGTCACCCTCGCCATGCAGCCGGAGCGCTGCACTTTCGCAACCGGCATCTGCGACCAAGCGAGGAACTTGACCGCCTCGGGCGTTGCGTTCGCTGCCTTGCGGACGAGCGGATGGCTCATGTTGTCAGCGATCGGAGCGCCGAAGCTAAAAAGACCGCCAAGCCGCCGGAGTGGATCGTATTGGCCGAAAGTGATCCTGCCGCGCTCACGCCAGACCACATCGCGCCGCCAGAACATGATCGCCTCGGGCGCGGCAAACACGCGGTCGGGAATGGCATAAGGGGCGTCGCTGCGCGGTGCCTGCCAGGCCAGCGCGGATATGCCGACATTGAGCAGGATGAACGCTGCCACCAGTCCCAGGCAAGCCACCGCGATCGCGCCGGAGGCAAAACGCCGCGTTGCCCATATGCCACCGCCCAGCATCGCGAGAACCCAGGGCGAGACGATAAACAGGCCATCAGAGTGGAACCACCGTTCGCTCCACGGCGACAGCAGCTGGACGGCATAGACAGTCTGCAGATCGAGCAGTGGATGCGTGATCGCACCGAGGTAGCTAAGCAACACCAGCCAGCCCAGGCGCAGCGGCGGCGCCTCCCGCGCGATCTTCCCGCGCGAAGCCTGCCAGCTATCGAACAGCCACAGAAGGCTTACCAGCAACGGCGGCATCAACACCACGCCACCCACCAGCCCATGCGTGAACCCGCGATGCATGGCGAGCGGCGCCCACGGCGCCCAGCCGAAGAACATGTCGATATCCGGCATGTTCGCCGCCAGCACCAGCGCGGCAAGGCCCTTGCGCGACCGGTGCTTCAGACCCGTTTCCGCCAGTGCCCAACCGACAAGGCTGTGCGTCAGGTTGTCCATAACGTTATCTCACGCAAAGCCGCAAAGACGCGAAGATGTTGCGCGGGCCTACAGATCATTGATGATTGTTTACAATGCGCTGCAGGCCATCTTTGAAGGTTGCCTGACCAAAGTTCATCAGCAGGCCAAGAGGAAGACCCAACAAGCGCAAATAGGTCAGTACCTGCTTGCCGTGGACTGCCGCGGTCCGCTCCGTGGATTTGAGTTCGATCAGCAGCGCATTGCCAACAATCAGATCAGCCTTGAATGCGTTGTCGATGACAACGCCTTTGTAGGTGATCGGAACAGAAACCTGCCGGGCAACGCTTACCCCTCGTTCCGTCAGAGCCGCAAACATAAGCGACTCATAGACAGATTCCAGAAGCCCCGGGCCAATATTCCGGTGCAACTGGAATCCACAATCAACAGCTATACGCGCGAGAGCCTCGATCTCATCAAGCCGCGACATCTTGGCGTCTTTGCGGCTTTGCGTGAGAATATCGGATCAAGCACACCGCTCAGACCGGATCGGCAGCTGTTCCGCTGACGGTCCAGGTCTGGCCCTTGCCAAGCAGCTTGGCGAGGTTGGCGTCCTTGCCCTTGCGGGCCTGTTCGTCCTGGCCGAGCAGCACGTCCTCATAGGAAGGCCGCGGATCGTCGTAGATCACGCCCAGCGCCATCGGGAACGGACCGAACGGCATTTCCACGAGCATGTGTGCCAGCGCGCGGTTCTTGACGTTGTGGACGATCACGCCCGCCGCCTGCCAATCACCGTCCACGACATCGACGACTTTGAGCGTCAGCGTGTCCATGTCGAGCGCAATGCCCTTCACGCCGCCCGACTTCTCCGAACCGAACAGCATCGGCTCGCCATCGGTCAGCCACAGCTGGTTCTGGTCGGCCACGCCCTTGGCGACGAAGTCGTCGAAGCGGTCCTTGTTGTAGACGATGCAGTTCTGGAAGATTTCCACGAAGGCCGCGCCCTTGTGGGCATGAGCCGCCTTGAGCACGCCGGGCAGGTTCTTCGAGACGTCATAGGCCCGCGCGATGAAGCGCGCGCCCGAACCCAGCGCGAAGGCGCAGGGGAGCGCAGGACGGTCAACCGAGCCGAGCGGCGACGTCGGCGAATTGGTGCCTTCGCGGCTCGTCGGCGAGAACTGGCCCTTGGTCAGGCCGTAGATCTCGTTGTTGAACAGCAGGATCTGCACGTTCACGTTACGACGCAGGATGTGCATCGTGTGATTGCCGCCGATCGACATGCCATCGCCATCGCCCGTCACCAGCCAGACGTCGAGTTCCGGATTGGCGAGCTTGATGCCGGTGGCAAAGGCGGGCGCACGGCCGTGGATCGTGTGGAAGCCATAGCTTTCCACATAGTACGGGAAGCGGCTGGAGCAGCCGATGCCCGAAACGAACACGGTGTTCGAAGGATCGGCGCCGATTTCAGGCAGGGTGCGCTGCACCGCCTTGAGGATCGCGTAGTCGCCGCAACCCGGGCACCAGCGCACTTCCTGGTCGGTTTCCCAGTCCTTGAGCGTGGTCTGGACCGCGATCTTGGTCATCTCGTTCATGGATTGTCACTCTTGATGCTGGGCAGCTGCGTCTTGTCGGCATCGACCTCGCCTCCGGCGTGGCCGCCAAGCGCATCCACGATCGCGGCTTCGATTTCCGCGATGGTGAAGGGCTGGCCGCTGGTCTTGTTGAGCGGCTGGGCGTCGATCAGGAACTGGTCGCGCAGCACGGTCTTGAACTGGCCGGTGTTCATCTCGGGCACCAGCACCTTGTCGTAGGACTTGAGCAGGTCGCCCAAGTTCGACGGCATCGGCCAGATGTGGCGGACGTGGACGTGGCTGACGTCGAGGCCCTTGCGACGGGCGCGGCGCACGGCCTGATAGATTGGACCATAAGTGCTGCCCCAGCCGACGACCACGAGCTTGCCCGAAGCCTCGCCATGGCTGACTTCCTGCAAGGGGATCGAGTTCGCCACGCCTTCGACCTTGGCCTTGCGTGCGTCGGTCATGATCTGGTGGCTCGCCGGGCTGTAGTCGATGTTGCCGGTGCCGGGGTTCTTCTCGATGCCGCCGATGCGGTGCATCAGGCCCGGAGTGCCGGGCTTGATCCACGGACGCGCGCCCTTTTCGTCGCGCGCGAAGGGCAACAGTTCGCCGTTGGGGCCGTTCTTCTCTTCGAGGAACGTCACCGGGAACGGCTTGAAGCTTTCGGGATCGGGCACCTTCCACGGCTCCGCCGCGTTGGCGATGTAGCCGTCGGTCAGGAGCATGACCGGGGTCATGTATTCCACCGCGATGCGGCAGGCCTCGATGGCGACTTCAAAGCAGTCCGAAGCGCTGCGTGCCGCGATCACCGGCATCGGCGCATCACCGTTTCGGCCATAGACCGCCTGGTAGAGGTCCGACTGTTCGGTCTTGGTCGGCAGACCCGTCGACGGGCCGCCACGCTGCGAGTTGACGATGACCAGCGGCAGCTCGGTCATGATGGCAAGGCCCATCGCCTCGCCCTTGAGCGCAATGCCGGGGCCAGACGACGAGGTCACGCCCAGCTGGCCCGCATAGCTCGCGCCGATGGCCGAGGCGATTGCGGCAATCTCGTCTTCCGCCTGGAAGGTGGTAACGCCGTATTCCTTGAGCCGGGCAAGGTTGTGCAGGATCGCCGAGGCAGGCGTGATCGGATAGCCGCCGAAGAACATGTGCAGATCGGCCAGCTGCGCGCCCGCTACGAGGCCGAGGCTGATCGCTTCGGCGCCGGTGACCGTGCGGTAGAGGCCCGGCTCGCTCTCGACCGGAGCGATGTGGTACTGCTTGAGCGGCCCTGCCAGTTCGGCGGTTTCGCCATAGGCATGGCCAGCGTTCAGCGCAGCGATATTGGCCTGGGCCAGAACCGGGTTCTTGGCGAACTTGGCGTTCAACCAGTCGACCAGCGGTTGGCGGTCACGATCGAACATCCACAGGGCAAGGCCCAGCGTCCACATGTTCTTGCAGCGCAGCGCTTCCTTGTTGCCAAGGCCGAAGGGCTTTACCGCTTCGAGCGTCAGCGCCGAGATGTCGAACGCGAGCAGCTGCCACTTCTCGAGGCTGCCATCCTCAAGCGGGTTGACCTCGTACTTGGCCTTCTCGAGGTTGCGCTTGTTGAACTCGCCGGTGTCGGCAATGATCAGGCCCCCGGCCTTGAGCGCGCCGACGTTGGTCTTGAGCGCTGCCGGGTTCATTGCCACGAGCACGTCGGGCTGGTCGCCCGCAGTGTCGATCTCGGTCGAGCCGAAGTTGATCTGGAAGGCAGAGACGCCGAACAGCGTGCCTTGCGGCGCGCGGATTTCCGCCGGGAAGTCCGGGAAGGTGGCAAGATCGTTGCCCGCCAGCGCCGTAGAAAGGGTGAACTGACCGCCGGTCAGCTGCATGCCGTCGCCCGAGTCACCAGCAAAGCGCACAACCACCGCCTCAGGGGTCGGTGATTCCTTGCCGCCCGTCAGCGCGTCCGGTCCATCAACTAGTGTAGCCATATCGTCCTCTGCTGCGCCCGGGAGTTTCACCCAGTGCTGACACGCGCCTATGCCCCTCGTGTTCCGTTCGCAAAGAAGAAAATCTGCGCAGGGCGAAAAATCCTCCTGCGCTCTTGATTCCCATCGCGCTTGCCAGTCAAGTTGCAAAAGCCAACTTACCACGGTGTTTATAACGAATCCTGTTTGCGGGACGAGGAACTGTCATGACCGATCAGAAGACCCACTACGTACGCCCCGACGTTCAAGCCTTCCTGGCTTTCCTCAACAGCACCGACGCCCCGCCGATGAGCCAGATGGGCCTGGAGGCAGCACGCGCCAGTTACATTGCGATGGGTCAACTCGCCGAAGCCGATCCGCGTGAACTGGCGGTGATCCGCGACCTGACCTGCCCCGGCCCCGCAGGAGACATCCCGCTTCGCCTCTATGATCTGCGCGAAACCCGCGAGGCAGGTCCGGCGGTGGTGTTCTTCCACGGCGGCGGCTTCGTGATCGGCGATCTCGAAAGCCATCACAGCCTGTGCACCGAAATCGCCGCGGAACTCGATCTGCCGGTCATCGCGGTGGACTATCGCCTGGCGCCCGAACACCCCTTCCCCGCCGCGCCGGACGACTGCGAGGCCGCGGCACGCTGGATCGCTGCGAACTCGGCCACGCTGGGGCGCGAAATCACCGGCCTGATCCCCATGGGCGACAGCGCCGGCGGCAACCTGACGATCGTCGTGACCCAGGCGCTGGTCGAAAGCCCCGCGGCGGTGCCGGTGGTCATGCAGGTGCCGATCTACCCGCTTTCCGACGACAAGCCCGATCACCAGTCTTTCCTCGATTTCGCCGAGGGTTTCCTCCTCACCTCGGATTCGATGAACTGGTTCGCCAATGCCTATCAGGCGGTCACCGGCCACAAGCGCGCCTATCCGATCTATGGCGACCACTCGACCACGCCTCCGACGGTGCTAGTGACGGCAGGGCTCGATCCGATTCGCGACAGCGGGCGGGTCTATGGGGCGGAACTCATCCGGTCTGGAGCAGAAGTCGTCTTTCTTGAAATGAAAGGGACGATGCACGGGTTTACGCAGGTGCGCAAGGCAATCCCGAGCGCGCAGGCCGACATGCAGTCGATCTTCAAGGCGGTCCGGCTGCTACTGGAAAGGTCGAAATGACAGACGAATTTGCCGGGCTTCCGTACCGTCCCTGTGTCGGGGTCATGCTCGTGAACAGCGCCGGGCGCGTGTTCGTGGGCAAGCGGATCGACAACAAGGAGATGGACGCCTGGCAGATGCCGCAGGGCGGGATCGACGACGGCGAGGATCTCCACGCCGCCGCCCTGCGCGAGCTGCAGGAGGAGACCGGCGTCTCCTCCCACCTCGTGCAGATCATCGCGGAAACGCGCGACGAACTGCTTTATGACCTGCCCGATTTCCTGATGGGCAAGATGTGGGGCGGCAAGTTTCGAGGCCAGCGCCAGAAGTGGCTGCTGATGCGCTTTTCAGGCGAGGATACCGACATCGACCTCAACGCCCATGAACATGCCGAGTTCGAGGCATGGCGCTGGGTTGAACCGGAACAGGTTCCGGAACTGATCGTGCCGTTCAAGAAGCGCGTCTACCGGCAGGTGGTCGAGGAATTCCGCGAACTGATCTGACGTTCGCTGGCGTCAGTTCGTCTCGACCTTCTCGGCTGGGATGACAGCTTCGGCCGACATTACCTTTTTGGCAGGTCCGCGCGCAATGGCCGCCGAGAGTTCGGCGGTTTCCGCGCAAGCTTTGCCACACAGGCCTTCGAGCCGTGTCAGGTTCCGGCGGGCCTTCTCAAGAGCGCCCTTCTCGACCATCGCGCCGCCTTCGCCGGAAATGGCGACGACATTATTGGGATCGCGTTCGAGCACTTGGCGGTAATAGTGGATCGCCTTGCCCTGCAGCCCATCGCGCCGGGCGGCATCAGCCAGCGCCAGCAGCGCAGGATTGCTGGCGGGATCAAGGGCGAGCGCCGCTTCGAAACTGTCAGTCGCCGCCGAAACGTCGCCCTTGGCGAGTGATGCACGACCGTCCTTGAGCAAGGCTTCGACGCGCGGGTCGGACGCCGCCGTGTTCTTCGCCACGCCCATGCTGCCGGTCACGCCAACGACAAGTGACAGAGCGAGGGCAATGGGGGCGTAACGCATCAACAGCTCCTTGGTCCGATTACCTTTTGAAGGACCATCATTGAATGAACCCGCGTCCATGACGCTTCAGTTAACACGGCGTACGAGCGTTGCGAAGAAAAACCCGTCGGTGCCATCCCTAAAGGGTGTAAGCCGCCAGCCGCTGCCCCGCGCTTGGCCCGCAGGCAGCGGGGGCAGCGCGACATCCCAGCCGGGATTGGCCGAAAGGAATGCCTCTATCCGGTCTGCACCTTCAGCATCGAGCAGGGAGCAGACCACATAAGTCAGCCGACCGCCCGGCCTTGCCAGCGAAGCCCCGATATCGAGCACATTGGCCTGCATCGCGCAGTAGCGCTCGATCGCCCTGGCATCGAGCCGCCAGCGCGCCTCGGGATTGCGGCGCCAGGTGCCTGTGCCCGAACACGGCGCATCGATCATCACCGCGTCGGCCTTGCCCTGCCAGTCGGCCAGCATCTCAGCCTCACGTCCGGGGTTGAGCAGGCGCGCTTCAACCAGGACCCCTGCCCTGCTGGCGCGCTCCGGAAGGCGGGACAGGCGGGGCCGGTCAATGTCGCAGGCGAGGAGCTTGCCGCGATTGCCCATTGCTGCCCCCAGCGAAAGCGTCTTGCCGCCCGCCCCCGCGCACAGATCGACCACCGCTTCGCCGGGCTGCACGCCAAGCGCCATGCAGGCGATCTGGCTGCCGGCGTCCTGCACTTCGAACAGCCCCTCGGCGAATTCCGGCCACGATTCGACTGCCGTACCCGATGGCAGCCGCAAGCCCTGCGGGGCGATAGCTAGGTCGGCCTCGACAGGCAGGCGCGAACGCAATTCGTCTCGCGTGGTCTTGAGCGTATTGGCCCGGATATCGAGCGGCGCCCTTCCCAGCAGCGCGGCCTGTTCCTGATGATCGAGACCCGAAGCCGCAAGTCGTTCTGCCAGCCACATGGGCGCAACGCCACGGGACGCCACCGGCTCACCTGCCTCAATCGGCGCTGGCCCATAGTTCGATCCATCGAACAACCCGGCCACAGCTGCGTCCGCTTGCGCCAGACGCAGCATCGCGGCGCGCCCGGACACCGGCACTTCGCCGCATGCCCTGATCGCATTCCATACCAGTTCGCGAATGGCGCGTCGGTCCTTCGAGCCGACATAGCGCCGCGCCCGGAACCAGTCCGCCGCAATCCGGTCTGCCGAAGCCCCTTGCGCCCTGGCTGCCGCAATCACTGCATCAAGCAGATCGATCGCGGCCTGAACCCGCGCCGGAGGCGTCATTCAGCCGCCCTCAGCCGACCTTGTAGTTCGGCGCCTCGCGCGTGATCGTCACGTCGTGGACGTGGCTCTCGCGAAGGCCTGCATTGGTAATGCGCACGAACTGCGCTCGCTTGCGCAGGTCTTCGATCGTGCGGCTGCCAGTGTAGCCCATCGCAGCCTTCACGCCGCCGACGAGCTGGTGGACCACGTCCTTGGCCGGCCCCTTGTAGGGCACCTGGCCTTCGATGCCTTCAGGCACCAGCTTCATCTGGTCCTTGATGTCCTGCTGGAAGTAACGGTCGGCCGAGCCGCGCGCCATTGCGCCGACCGAACCCATGCCGCGATACGACTTGTAGGCGCGGCCTTGGTACAGGAACGTCTCGCCCGGCGCTTCCTCGGTGCCGGCCAGCATCGAGCCGATCATCACCGAGCTGGCACCGGCGGCAAGCGCCTTGGCAGCGTCGCCCGAGGTGCGCAGGCCGCCGTCGGCAATCACCGGAACGCCCGACTTCTCGGCTTCCTCGGCGCACTCCATAACGGCCGTCAGCTGCGGCACGCCAACACCCGCGACGATGCGCGTGGTGCAGATCGAGCCGGGACCGATGCCGACCTTCACGCCATCGGCGCCGGCATCGATCAGCGAGCGGGTGGCTTCGGCCGTGGCGACGTTGCCGGCGATCACCTGGACCGAATTCGACAGCTTCTTCGCCGCTTCGACAGCGCGGGCGACGTCACGGTTGTGGCCGTGAGCGGTGTCGATGATGACGACGTCGCATTCGGCCTCGACCAGCGCCTGCGTGCGCAGCAGGCCTTTCTCGCCCACGGTGGTGGCGGCAGCAACGCGCAGGCGGCCGGCAGCATCCTTGGTGGCGTCCGGGAAGGTTACGGCCTTCTCGATGTCCTTGACCGTGATCAGGCCGATGCAGTGGAACGCATCATCAACCACCAGCAGCTTCTCGATCCGGCGCTGGTGCAGCAGGCGGCGCGCATCATCGCCGCTGGCGCCGAGCTTTACCGTGGCGAGATTTTCGTGCGTCATCAGTTCCCGCACGGGCTGCTGCGGATTGTCGGCAAAGCGGACGTCGCGGTTGGTGAGGATACCGACAAGCTTGCCCGAAGCCTCGACCACCGGGATGCCGCTGATCTTGTGCTGGCGCATCAGGGCCTGTGCCTCGCCCAGCGGCGCATCGGGCGAAATGGTAATCGGATTGACGACCATGCCACTTTCAAAGCGCTTGACGGCCCGCACCGCGGCGCACTGCTCTTCGATCGAAAGGTTGCGGTGGAGCACGCCGATCCCGCCCAGCTGCGCCATGACGATTGCCATGTCGGCCTCGGTCACGGTGTCCATCGCCGACGACAGGACCGGAATGTTGAGATTGATACCCCGGGTCAGCCGCGTGCGCGTGTCGGCCATTGAAGGCACGATATCCGACTCGGCAGGACGCAACAGCACGTCGTCGAAGGTAAGGCCGAGAGGGATGTCCATGATGCGCGCCACTTCTAAAGGTCCGGGGAGATTCGTGGCGGCCCATGTAAACAGGAAGGGGCAGTTCCGCTAGAGGGTTTGGTTCCCGAAATCAGGGGCGCTTTGCAGACGGGGCCGAAGCGCGCGCCGGGTAGCGTTTCGGATCGGCAAAGGCGCGGATCAGTTCGACCTGCAGGTTCACGTCGTCGGCCATCCCGGCGTAGTCGATCCACGGCCCTGGCTGGTCGCTGGGACGATGATAGGTATCCTCCATGAACCGCTCGGTCCGCTCCATGTCGCCGTAGGAGTTGCTGACCATCACCGCCGGGACATCGTGCTGCATCAGGATGAAGCTGTCCTGCCGCCGGATATAGGCGTTGGGCGCATCACCCGGCGCGAGCTTGCGCTTCATGCGCTTAACGACATCGGCAATCAGCGGATCGAGCGGCGTCAGCCCCTTGCCGACCACGCCGATCGGCCCGCCCGGCGGGACCAGCCCGGTACTGTCGACATTGAACGCGGCGACGAACCGATCGAGCGGGATCGGCGGGTTTTCGGCAAAGGCCATCGCGCCGAGCAGGCCAAGTTCCTCCCCCGTAGTCGCAAGGAAATAGACGTCGCGCTCCAGAGGCTTGCCGCGCGAGAGAATGCGCGCGGTTTCGGTCATGACCGCAAGGCCCGATGCATTATCGATCGCGCCGTTGCAGATCAGGTCCTCGGCCGGCGCGCTGCCGCACTCGCCGAAATGGTCCCAGTGCGCCATCATCAGGACGGCCCCCGCCGAAGGATTGCGCCCCTCCAGCTTGCCGATCAGGTTGTGGGTCTTGATCCGCGTTTCGCGGCTAGTTGCCTCGAAAGTGCCGGAAATCCCGAGAAGATAAGGCGAAAAGTCTGCTGCCCGGGCATCTGCCTGAAGCCGGGCCACGGTCGGCCGTGCCGTTCCGGCGAGCAGCGTCTCGGCCGTTGCCGGCGACAGGAATGCCTCGATCTCATTTCCGATTCTTTCGCCTGCGACCGCATAGCCGGCGCGACGCCGGCGGGCGATCACATCTTCCAGGCCCCGCTCATCATCAAGTACGGTGACAACCGCCAGCGCGCCGGCATCCAGCAACCGCCCCGCGCGATCACCTGCCCGATCTCGCGCAAGGCCGTCGGGCAGGCTGTCGAGCATCACGGCAACCCGGCCGGCAAGTTCCGCGCGCGACGTGACGGGTGACGTGGCCTGCCCGACGAACACCAGTGGCGCATCCTGCACAAGGCTGCGCAGGCCAGACGTTACCACGAACACGCTGTCGATCGGCAGGTTCACCCGCTTGCGACCGCGCATGAAGCTGGCACGTGACAGCACCGGCTCGCGCTCGACAAGTTCCACTGGGGCGAACCAGCCATTGCCAGGCATATTGGTCCCGGCAGACAGCCCGATGTCGAACCACTGACGCGCGAGATAGCGCAGGGTCTTGGTTTCACCCTCGGTGCCCGGTTCGCGTCCATCGAAGGCGTCGCTCGCCAGGGTCTCGACGTGGGCCTTGAGCGCGATCTCCACCGGGCCAGGCTTCTTCGGTGCCGGCCGCGCGGAGACGAGGAGCAGCGCGCTGAGGACCAAGCCCCCCCTTATCGCTACTGTCCAGCCCCCGTAACGCTTCATCGCCGACCCCAAACGCCTCGTCGCAGACCCTTGCTCTCAAAAGCGGGAGCGAGGCGCAAGTTCCCAATTGGGGCGTGGATGATGAACAGAACTTTACATAGGAGGTTGGTGGTTGCCCTTTATTGCGCCACCCAGCCACCGTCGACGTTGTAATTCGCCCCGGTAATGTTGCGCGCTTCATGACGGCACAGGAACAATGCGAGCGCCGCGCAATCTTCCGGCTGGACGAATTGCTTGGTGGGTTGCCGCTCCAGCAGGACATCGTTGATGACCTGATCGCGCGTCAGGCCCCTTGCCTTCATCGTATCGGGAATCTGGTTCTCGACCAGCGGCGTCCAGACGTAGCCGGGGCTGATGCAGTTCGCAGTCACGCCGTCGGTTGCCAGCTCCAGAGCAAGTGTCTTGGTCAGCCCGGCAATGCCATGCTTGGCCGCTACATAGGCGGCCTTGTAAGGCGAAGCCGTGAGCGAATGGGCCGAGGCCGTGAACAGGATGCGACCCCATCCCTTGGCCTTCATGCCCGGAATGCACAGGCGGCAGGCGTCGAACGCGGCCGTGAGGTTGAGCGCGATGATCGTGTCCCACTTGTCGACCGGGAATTCCTCGACCGGGGCGACGTGCTGCATTCCCGCGTTGTTGATCAGGATGTCGACCGCGCCAAACTCCGCCAACGCCGTCGCCACCATCGCTTCGGTGCCTTCGCGCTTCGTCAGGTCCCCTGCGGCAAAGATCGCCCGGCCGCCGCTGACAGAGGCAAGTTCTTCGCACAGCGCCTTGATCTGTTCGGCATCACCGAAGCCATTGAGAACAATGTCCGCTCCTTCTGCGGCCAGCGCCCGCGCATAGGCGAGGCCGATGCCCGAGGTGGAGCCGGTGATGAGCGCGCACTTGCCCTTCAGGAACATTCGATTACTCCGGGGTTTCTGGATGGATTGATCGCGCTGGCATCGCGGGCGGCTCGCCGCTTGTCCAGTCGCAAACGCAAAAAAGGGGATTGCCCATGCGGCTCGACGATTTCGACAGTTCCATCAATGTCCAGGACCAGCGCGGCGGCGGCGGCTTCCCGTTCGGCGGCGGCGGCAAGGTGGGTTGCGGCTCGATCGTGATCGCATTGATTGCGGCAGTGGTGTTCGGCGTCGACCCGATGCAGATGCTGGGCTCGATGCAGCAAGGGCAGGTTTCGGCACCAGTTGAACAGCAGGGTGGCGCATCGCTTGCCGAAAGCTGCACGGTCAACGAATTCAGCAAGGAAAGCTGCAACGCGCTGTCCTCGCTCAACAAGACGTGGGCGCCGCTGTTCCGCCAAGCCAATATCCCGTTCGAAGCCCCGACGCTGGTGTTCTATTCGCAGAACGGCCGGTCGGGCTGCGGCGCGGCACAGAGCGCGATGGGGCCGTTCTACTGCCCGAGCGACAGCGGCATCTATATCGACACCGATTTCTACACGGAAATGGACCGTCAAATGGGTGCCGGCGGCGACTTTGCCCGTGTCTATGTGATGGCGCACGAATACGGCCACCATATCCAGAGCCTGCTCGGCACGTCAGCCAAGGTGCGGCAGTTGCAGCAGAGCAGTCCGAGCCAGGCCAACCGCTACTCGGTCGCTCTCGAACTTCAGGCCGACTGTTATGCCGGCGTCTGGGCAGGCCGCAATCGGGATCGCATCGAAGCGGGCGACATCGAGGAAGGCATGCGTGCAGCACACCAGATCGGCGACGATACTTTGATGAAGGCGGCAGGCCGCCGTCCGGTGGAGGATGCGTTCACACACGGCAGCGCCGCGCAGCGGATGCAGTGGCTGCGCAAGGGAATCGAGACAGCGGACGAGGACCAGTGCGACACGTTCGCCGCGCTGTGATGAGTGTTTGTTAACATTAATTCACGGAACCGCGAAGGGCCTGAAGACTTCATCCGTTAAACGGGGAGCAGACAATGAAGTTTACCAAGCCCCTTCGGTTCGCAACGATACTGCCTTGCACGCTTGCCGTTGCCTTCCCTCTCGCCGCACAGACTGCGGTTTCGGAGGAAAAGGTGACGGCGAGTGATGTGGTTACGAAGCCTTTGTCGGACTTGAACATCAAGAAGGACGAAGTGCCGGAAATTCTCGTCGCTGCGCGGCAGAAGCCTTATGATCTTGCCGGCATGCGCAAGTGTCCGGCCATCGCCGCAGAGATCACCAAGCTTGACGCTGTTCTTGGTGACGACATCGACGTGGCACGGGACGATGGCAATTCGACGCTCAAGATGGGCAATATTGCCAAGTCACTCGTCGGCTCGCTGATTCCGTTCGGCGGCGTAATCCGCGAAATCAGTGGCGCAAATGCCCAGCAGCGCAAGTGGAACGAGGCGATCTACGCAGGGTCGGTGCGCCGCGCCTATCTTAAGGGCGTCGGCGAACAGCGCGGCTGCAAATACCCGGCGAGCGCGGCAACGCCAAAGGATGTTTCAGCCCTGTGGTCCGCACGCGAAGCAGCAGAGGCCAAGGCGGAACGCGAAAAGAAAGACGACAGCAAGAAGGACGACGACAAGAAGTCCGCAAAATCGAAGCCGGGCAACGCCGATCCGATCCGCTTCGAAAGCAAGCCGGTCGTCCAGAAGGCTGACTGAAAGACCTTCTCGGCCAGATACCGCTTATCCCTTCGCCTTGAGCTTGGCCATTTCAGCGTCGAGTTCCTTGAGGACCTGCTTGCGGATGCTGTCTGACAGCGATTTGTCGCGGGCGATTTCCTCGCGCGCCTGACGAATGCCGGCGAGCGCTTCGGCCATGGCATGCTTCTCGATGTCTGCCTCGCTGCCGCATGTGCGGATTCGCACGCGAGTGACCTTGCCGTCGTTCTCCTCGGAGGCATCGACGTTGGCGTAGGCATTCTTGCCCCGGCAGTGCGGACCGTCCTCGGAAACGATGTCGGTCACGCCTTCGTTCTCGCCGTTGATCACGATCACGCGCTGCATGCGGCGCTCGCCCTTGCCGGCCAGCGGCGGAGCCGGCGGCATGGGCGGGACCGGCGGAATGCCAGCCTCGGCACGGGCGATCTTCGCCTCGACGTCCGCGTCAGACAATGGCTTGTCGCTCTTGAACACGAAGGTCTTGCCATCGCGGGTGACGGTGCGGACGTGCTCTTGCCCATCCTCGCTGCCATGCTTTTCGATGATGACGGTTTGCTGCTCCATGCCTGGCGCAGGCGGTGCGGGAGGTGGCGGAGCAGCCGGAGGTGAGGGCGGCGCGGGCGGAGCAGGTGGCGGCGGCATGTCCGTAATGCCTTGTGCCATGGCCCCCGCTGCGCTGATGACCAGTGCAACCCCTGCCATCAGCGTCAGCTTCGAATGCTTCCAACCGCTCTTCATCGAACTGCCTCCCCGGGCTGCCCGTATCACCGGGCCGAAAATGAGTGATGCCGGAGTATTCCTACCCCGGCACCAGATCATCTCAGGTTCGACGAACCGCCGGTCCGCATGGACCAGTGTCGACGGTTTGGCGTCGGATCAGTACACGCGCTTCTTCGGCTTGATGTACTCGACGTCGTCGGTCAGCGTGTATTCGTGGACCGGGCGATAGTCGAGACGGACTTCGCCGCCCTTGCCGCCCCAGCCGTTGAACCAGGCTGCGGTGTGCTTCATCCATTCGGCATCGTTGCGCTCGGGGAAATCCTCGTGCGCGTGGGCGCCGCGGCTTTCCTTGCGGTTGTAGGCCGAATGCATGGTGACCGAGGCCTGGCTAATCAGGTTGTCGAGTTCGAGCGTCTCGACGAGATCCGAGTTCCAGATCAGCGAACGGTCGGACACGTGGATGTCCTCCATGCGCTTGTAGGTGTTGGCGAGCTTCACCTTGCCTTCGGCCATCAGTTCGTCGGTGCGGAACACTGCGGCGTGGGCCGACATCGTGCGCTGCATTTCGACGCGAACCTCGGCCGTGGGCGAGCCGCCCTTGGCGTGGCGGAAGTGATCGAGGCGGGTCAGCGCAAGGTCGGCGCTGTCCTTGGGCAGCGAGTTGTGCGAGGTGCCCGGCTTGATCAGTTCCTTGAGGCGCAGGCCAGTGGCACGACCGAACACGACAAGGTCGATCAGCGAGTTCGAGCCGAGGCGATTGGCGCCGTGGACCGAAACGCAGGCGGCTTCACCCACTGCGAACAGGCCGGGGACGACCGTCTCGGGGTTGCCGTCGGCACCGATGGTGACGACTTCGCCGTGGTAGTTACAGGGGATGCCGCCCATGTTGTAGTGCACGGTCGGGACCACCGGCAGCGGCTGGCGGGTCAGGTCAACGCCCGCGAAGATCTTGCCGCTTTCGGTGATGCCGGGCAGACGTTCAGCCAGGACGCCTGCATCGATGTGATCGAGGTGCAGATAGATGTGGTCCTTGTGCGGGCCGACGCCGCGCCCTTCGCGGATTTCCATGGCCATCGAACGCGACACGACGTCACGCGAGGCGAGGTCCTTGGCCGAGGGAGCATAGCGCTCCATGAAGCGCTCGCCCTCGGAGTTGGTGAGGTAGCCGCCCTCACCACGTGCACCTTCGGTGATGAGCACACCGGCGCCATAGATACCGGTCGGGTGGAACTGGACGAATTCCATGTCCTGCAGCGGAAGGCCTGCGCGCAGGACCATGCCGCCGCCGTCACCGGTGCAGGTGTGGGCGGACGTGGCCGTGAAGTACGAACGGCCATAGCCGCCGGTGGCCAGCACGACGGCGTGGCTGCGGAAGCGGTGGATCGAACCGTCGTCCATGCACAGCGCGATCACGCCGCGGCATTCACCGTTCTCCATGATCAGGTCGATCGCGAAGTATTCGATGAAGAAGTCCGCGTCGTACTTCAGCGACTGCTGGTACAGCGCGTGAAGCATGGCGTGGCCGGTACGGTCAGCCGCGGCGCAGGTGCGCTGCACCGGCGGGCCTTCGCCCATGTTCTGCATGTGGCCGCCGAACGGACGCTGGTAGATCGTGCCTTCGGGATTGCGGCTGAACGGCACGCCGGCGTGCTCGAGTTCATAGACCGCAGCCGGAGCTTCGCGCACCATGTATTCGATGGCGTCCTGGTCACCCAGCCAGTCCGACCCCTTGACGGTGTCGTACATGTGCCAGGTCCAGTGATCGGGCGAATTGTTGCCGAGCGAGGCGGCGATACCGCCCTGCGCTGCCACGGTGTGCGAGCGCGTCGGGAAGACCTTGGTGATGCAGGCGGTGCGCAGGCCGGCCTGGGCAGAACCCATGGTGGCGCGCAAGCCCGAACCGCCGGCACCGACGACGACGGTGTCGTAGGTGTGGTCGATGATCTTGTAGGCAGGCTGAGTCGAAGTCATGTCTTATGCGCCCCCGAGCGCAATGCGCAGAACCGAAAGGATGCCGAAGGCAGCGGCCGCGAAGGGCACTGCATTGACCAGAAGCCAGGCGACAACCTTGCCGCCTTCTTCATGGACATAATCTTCGAGCATGACCTGCACGCCCATACGGGCATGGGTGAAGGTGTTGATCATGATCAGGATGAGCGCGATCGACGGCAGCGGCCGCGCGACCCAACCGCGCACGGTGGCATAGCTGTAGTCCGGCAGCAGCGCGAGACTGACGATCAGGAACGTGATCAGGACGAGGTTGCCCACCGCCGTGAGGCGCTGCGTGAGCCAGTGATGGGTGCCTTCGTGGCTGGAGCCCAGCCCGCGCACGCGACCGATGGAGGTGCCGTTACCCATTGGAGTAAGCCTTCCTTGCTTGACGGTTCGTGCCGGCGCTCAGCGCAGCAGCACGAAAGCCCAGAATGCGATGGTGAGGAGGACCGAGATGACGATTGTCAGGCTCGACCAGCGGGCATTGGTTTCCAGTTCGTATCCCGCGCCGATATCGAGGATCAGGTGGCGGATGCCCGAAGCGGCGTGCTGGAAGAAGGCCCAGGTCAGGCCGACAAGCACGATCTTGCCGAGGATCGCGGTAACCGTCTGCAGGCCACCGCCAGTGCCGAGCCACACGTAGTCCAGGAACGTCTGATAGGCCCCTGCCCCGCTTGCCAGCGCACCGATCCACCACAGCAGAAGCCCCAGACCTGCAAACGCAAGGCCGTTGCCGGTGATGCGGTGCAGGATCGAAACCAGCATGGCCGGGCCCCAGCGCCAGATCTGGAGATGCGGAGAAATCGGCCGTGCCTTGCGCGCCTGCGCCATGAACATACCCCCTCGACTAGGTACAAGGATCGCGGAAAGGACAGCCCCCGCGACGGATTGCGAGTCCTATTAGTCGAAAAGACCGCCTGCGCAAGCGTATGCGGGATGTAAAAAAGGACAGCCGGTTGCGCTTGTTCAGCTCGGTCCCTAGACGACCCTCATGAGCATGACACTCGCCGTCCTGGCCGCAGCGACTGCGGTGACGCCCGCCCCGGCCGATGCTGCCGCAGCCCGTGCAATCATTCGCCAGTGCGAGGGCAAGGAGAACTTCTCCGATCCCGCCCCGCCTGCCCGGATCTTCGGCAATGTCTGGTATGTCGGCACCTGCAACGTCTCGGTCCTGCTGATCACCGGCCCGCAGGGGCACATCCTGGTCGATGCAGCGGTGGAAGAGGCAGTGCCGCAAATCCTTGCCACTATCCGCAAGCTGGGATTCAACCCGAAGGACATCGGCCTGATCGTCTCAAGCCATGAGCATTTCGACCACGTTGGCGGTCTCGCCGCGTTGGAGAAGGCAACCGGTGCGCGCTTCGTCGCCACGGCAGAAGCGGCAAAGGTAATACGCAGCGGCAAAGTCAGCCCCGCTGACCCGCAAGTGCAGGAAATTCATGGCAGTCGCCCTGCAAGAGTAGACTTCGCTTTGAAGACCGGGGACGTGTTCAGCGTCGGGCCGCTCAAGATCACGGCTTTCCAGACTCCCGGCCATACCGAGGGTTCGACCAGTTGGTACTGGAAATCGTGCGAGGGAACTGACTGCCGCACGATCACCTACGTCGACAGCCTCACCGCACTCCCGCTCGGTACCTATCGTTTTGCCGATCATCCCGAACGTGTGGCGATGTTCCGCAAGACCTTCGCGCAAGTCGAAGCGTTGGAATGCGGCATCCTGCTGACGCCGCATCCTTCGGCCAGCGCCATGTTTGAGCGGATGAGTGGATCCGAACCGCTAGCGGATCCCGATGCCTGCAAGGCGCTGGCGGCGGGGGCACGGGATCGTCTGGAAAAGGCGCTTGAGAAATGAGCTGGAAAGTCACCGTCTTTGCCCCGCGCGATGTGGTTCAGGCCGCCCTGATCGCGCATGAGGATGCCTGGGACTGGGACCACGACATCGTCATCGCAGGCAGCGAGATCGCCGAGGACAAGCCCGAGGACTGGCAGCTCGAAGCCTGGCTTGACCGCAAGCCGACCAAGGCCGACCAGAACGCCATCGCCGATCTGTTCGAAGGGGCACCGCCCACGCTGCAGATCGAGAAGCTGCCCGATACCGACTGGGTGACGCTGAGCCAGCAAGGCGTCGAGCCGATCCGGGAGGGCGTCTTTCATGTTCACACGCCCGAATATCCGCCGCTCCTCGAGCGTGGCGTTCGAGACTTCGTTATCCCTGCAAGCCAGGCCTTCGGCACCGGCCAGCATGCAACTACCGCAGGCTGCCTCGCCATGCTGAGCCACATGAAGCGGCAAGGCGTGACCGTGCGCAACCTGGCTGACATCGGCACCGGCACCGGTCTGCTCGGCTTCGCCGGGCTGCATCTGTGGCCGACCGCCCGGGCCATCGTCAGTGACATCGATGCCGTTTGCGGCCCGGTCGTGGCAGAGAACGCGGCCAACAACGGCATTCCGCTGGGCGATGGCGTAGGACGCATGGCCATGGTCATCGCCGCCGGAATGGACCATCCCCTGCTCCAGGCGGCCGGGCCCTATGACCTGCTGATCGCCAACATCCTTGCCGGGCCGCTGGTCGAACTGGCACCGGAATTCGCCCGCGCCGTTGTGCCGGGTGGTAGCGTGCTGCTGGCAGGACTGCTTGAAACGCAGGAAGCCACTGTCCGGGCAGCCTATCGCAAGGCGGGCCTGAGGCTGGCGGCGCGGATGGTGCGCGGCGACTGGTCAATCCTGTGGTTGCGACGGCGCGCGGCAGGCGGTGTGCGCGCAAGCCGGGTTGGCACTCTGCCGGAGTGGTCGAAGCGCTGGTAAGGGGCTTGTGCATCGTGCCGACACACTTAATCATTCGATTAAGCCAGGAGACGCACGATGGAATACGAGACCTTCACGATCGAAAAGCGGGATGCCGCAGAGTGGCTGACTCTCAACCGGCCGGAAGTGCTCAACGCTATCTCGCTGCAGATGGTGCGCGAGCTATCCGACTACTTTGGCAAGCTGTTCCACGACCGTGATACCCGCGTGGTTGTGATGCGCGGCGCGGGCAAGGCCTTCTGCGCAGGGCTGGATATCAAGGAACGCGCCGAGAACCGCGAGGATATCCCGTTTGCGGGCGGGTTCAGCTTTCAGGGCTATCTGGCCGACGTCTATATAAAGATGCGGCGCTGCCCACAGCCGATTGTCAGCCTAGTCCATGGTGCGGCCTGTGGCGGTGGCTTCTCGTTCGTGCTGGCCTCGGACATTCGCATTGCGGGGACAAGCGCAAGGATGAACGCCGCCTACATCAAGCTCGGACTCTCGGCCTGCGACATGGGCTGCAGCTATTTCCTGCCACGTCTGGTCGGCACTTCGGTAGCGAGCGAACTGATGCTGACGGGGCGTTTCATCCACGCCCCTCGCGCCCTGGCGACCGGGCTCGTGTCGGAAGTCGTACCCGACGAGCAACTTGAAGCGGTCGGCCAGACGTATGTCGATGACCTGCTTGCCGCCTCGCCTATGGGTCTGCGGATGACCAAGGAGGGCCTCAACCTTGCCATCGACGCGCCAAGCCTGGAGGCGGCAATGGCGATCGAGAACCGCAATCAGTTGATGACGGCGACCAGCCCCAATTTCCGCGAGGGAATGCAGGCGTTTCTGGAGAAGCGAAAGCCGAACTACGTGCCGGAGTGAGCGGCCAAGGTATCACGCAACAGGATCAGCGCGGCGCGGGTGAAAGCCTGCATGTTGGCAAGACGGTCGTCACTGTCGGTCATAACCCGCACCGACGCCTCGATCCCGTCCGGCCCGACGACGCCAATCGCGCTGGTGCCGGAAGCGACGCCCAAGGGATGTGAGCTACCGCCGGAAGCGCCGGTTTCGGCGATGGCCCAATCGGAACTGTAGCGTTCGCGCATCAGCCGCGCTTGCGCCAGAGCATAGTCCTCCTGCGCCGAAGTGTAACCGCGTAGCGAGCCTGGCGGGTGGCCGAGCACCATGCGCCGCCCCTTGAGCGTGTAGATCACCCCGCCGCCAAGGTAAAACGCCGATGCGCCGGGCATGGCGAGCAAGCTCGCAGAGATGAGGCCTCCGGTCGAGCCATCGACGACGGCAATGGTCTGGTTGTGCGCCTTGAGCAGGGTTCCTGCCTCAGCGGCGATGGCGGCCAAGTCCTGGAGCATCAACCAGCGCTTCGGACGATCTCGGCCCAAGCCGCTTCATCTATCACGTCGATGCCAAGCGCGGCTGCTTGCTTCAGTTTGGAACCTGCGCCGGGTCCCGCCACTACGAGATCAGTCTTGGCAGAGACGGAACCGGCCGCGCGCGCGCCCAGGGCTTCAGCCTGGGCCTTGGCCTCGTCACGGCTCATCGTTTCGAGCTTGCCGGTAAAGACGATGGTCTTGCCGGCCACCGCGCTGTCCTTTGTCTCGACCACGTAGGGTGGCGGGGTGACTTCCGAGAGCAGGTCCTCCCACACCGCGATGTTATGCGGTTCGTGGAAGAAGTCGCCCAACGCTTCGACTACCACTGGGCCGACGCCCTCGATGGAGAGGAGGTCTGCAGTCGCATCGCCGCCTTCCCGCGCAGCAATGGCGGCGTCGCGCAAGTTGGGAAGCGTAACGAAGCGCTTCATCAGATCGCGTGCCGTGACAGCACCGACGTGGCGAATCCCCAAGCCGAAGATCAGGCGCGCAGCGTCGGGCTCGCGCTTGGCCTCGATGGCTGCCAACAGGTTGTCCACAGACTTGTCCTTCCAGCCTTCGCGCCCGACGATGTCGCTGCGGCGCTTTCTCAGGCGGAAAATGTCGGCCGGGCTTTCAAGCCAGCCGAGCTGAAAGAACTCGATGATCGTCTTTTCCCCCAACCCTTCGATGTCGAGCGCGGCGCGGCTGACGAAGTGCTTGAGGCGTTCGACTCGCTGGGCGGGGCAGATGAGGCCACCGGTGCAGCGAACGTCGACCTCCCCCTCCTCCGCCACCGCTTCGGACTGGCACTCGGGGCAATGGTCCGGGAAGTAGTATGATTCGCGCGGCTCGTCGCGCGTGAGGTTCTCGACCACCTGCGGAATCACGTCGCCCGCACGTTGAAGCACGATGCGATCGCCGACGCGAAGCCCCAGCCTCCCGATCTCATCGCGGTTGTGCAGGGTGACGTTGGTGACGGTGACGCCGCCGACAAGTACCGGCTTGAGACGGCCCACCGGCGTCAGCTTGCCCGTGCGGCCGACTTGGATGTCGATAGCCTCAAGAGTCGTCTCGGCCTTTTCGGCGGGGAACTTGTGGGCGATGCCCCAGCGGGGGGCCTTGGCGACGAAGCCAAGACGCTCCTGCCAGTCGAGCCGGTCAACCTTGTAGACGACGCCGTCGATGTCATAGGGCAGATCGGCGCGCTGTTGGCCGATCGTGCGGTAATGCGCGACCATCTCGGCAGCGGACGAGCAGCGCACCAGCAGTGGCGAAACCGGCACACCCCACTGCGCAATCTTGCGCATCATCTCGAATTGCGTGGGCGCGGGCACCTCGCTTGCCGCGCCCCAACCGTGGGCGAGAAAGCGCAATGGCCTGGCGGCGGTGACACTGGCGTCCTTCTGGCGCAGCGAACCCGCAGCGGCATTGCGCGGGTTGGCGAAGACCTTGTCGCCTGCTTCGGCCTGCCGGGCATTGAGCGCGAGGAAGTCGGCCTTGGCCATGTAGACCTCGCCGCGAATCTCGAAGACTGCGGGCACGTCGAAAAGACCTGCACCCTTCAGCTCCTGCGGGATATCGGTGATATGCGCCACGTTCGCGGTCACGTCCTCGCCGACCTGCCCGTCACCGCGCGTCGCTGCTCGGACCAGCCTGCCGTTCTCGTAGCGCAGCGAGCAGGACAGGCCGTCGATCTTGTCCTCGGCAGTCATCACCACTTCGGCGCTTTCCGGCAGCGCGAGGAAGCGGCGGACGCGGGCGACGAATTCCTCGACTTCCTCATCGGTGAAGGCGTTGTCGAGGCTCATCATGCGAACCTCGTGGGTGACCTTGCCTAGCGGCGAGGCTGCAACTTCGTGCCCGACTTGCGCGCTGGGACTATCGGGCCGGATCAGATGCGGGAATGCGGCTTCAAGCTCGGCATTGCGGCGCACCAGCGCGTCGTACTCGGCGTCGGAAATCTCGGGCGAATCCTCCGCATGGTAAAGGCGGTTATGCTTTGCAATCTGCCGCGCCAGCCGCATGAGTTCGTTGGCGGCTTCGGCTTCGGTTATCTCGATCATCATGCTGGTCCAAGGAGCGTGGCAACCATCGGGCGACGGGCGCGGAAGCCCAGGCTTTCGTAAAGGCGGATCGCCGAGGCGTTGCTGGCGTAGCTGTGCAGATACGGCACTTCGCCCCGCGCTGCCATGCCGGCCATGACCTTCCGGATCAGACGCGCGGCAAGGCCCCTGCCCCGGAATTCCGGCCAGGTACAGACACCGCTGAGTTCGGCAAGGTGAGCTGCGGGGCGCATGCGTTCGCCTGCCATCGCGGCGAGGCGGCCATCGATGCGGATGCCGTGAAACTGGCCATAGCGCCAAGTCTGCGGTGCCCAAGGTCCCGGCTCGGTCGCAAGAGCCAGTTCCGCCATCTCGGCTGCATCGGCTTCGCCCAGTGCCACGATCTCGGCATCTTGGATCGGGGCGATGGGAGCATCGGCGATCATCTGCAGGAGCGGCGCCTCGCGCAAGACCTGCAGGCCCACGGGCGCAGGCAAGGCTTCGGGCTCGACAAGCCAGATCTCACCCCCGTGCAGATGCTGCGCCAGGTCTCCCTCATTGCCGGGATCTGCTGCGGCAAACGGTCCATAAGCAGGATCAAGACGACGCACCGAGCCCGTCCCCACGTCGAGTGCGTTCTGTGGCCCGCCAAGCGAGTGCCAGACTGGGCGGTCGAGCAAATTGAGTTGCACCATTTGCGAAATTTCGATCACGCCCGCTCCAGCAGGCGATCGGCTTGCGCCCGAGCTTCGGCGGTAACCTCAGCGCCCGAAAGCATGCGCGCGATTTCCTCCTTGCGCGTCGCTGCATCGAGCAAAGCGACCGACGTGCGGGTGACGGTGCCATCCGAGCTTTTGGCGATCATGTAGTGGCGGTCGCCGCGCGCGGCGACCTGCGGGCTGTGCGTGACGGCAAGTAACTGCCCGCCACTGGCGAGGCGCGCCAGCCGGTCGCCGATCGCGCTCGCCACCGCACCGCCGACGCCACGGTCAATCTCGTCGAAGATGATCGTTGCAGCGCCGCCCTCTTCAGCAAGCGCGACCTTAAGCGCGAGGATGAAACGCGAAAGTTCGCCGCCCGAGGCGATCTTGCCGAGTGGGGCGAAATCCGCGCCGGGGTTGGTCGAGATCAGGAACTCGACAGCATCGATTCCGCCAGCGCCCCAGCGATCATCGGGCAGTCGTAGGACCGCTGTGTGGAACTTGGCAGCATCAAGCTTAAGCGGGGCCAGTTCAGCCGCCACTGCCTTGTCGAGCCTGCGGGCAGCTTCGGCGCGCTGGACCGAGAGCGTCTCGGCCTTCGCCTGATAGTCCAGCGCCGCATCGCGCGCGGTCCGTTCGAGACCTGCGATCTGGGCCTCTCCCCCTTCGATGGCGTCAAGCGCAGCGCGCATCTCGGTCATCTTGTGGGGGAGTTCATCGACGGTGCAGCCGTGCTTGCGGGCAGCCGCGCGCAGGTCGAACAGCCGCGTCTCGATGCGGTCGAGCAGAGCGGGATCGTGGGCCAGGACCTCGGCGGCGCGTGCCAGCTTGTCCTCGGCCTCGCTTGCCTCGATGACCGCCCGGTCAAGCGCCTCGAGCGCTTCGGCCAGCAGCGGGTGCTCGGTGGCGATGCGGTCAAGCCGGCGGGCGGCGCTGCGCAGCGTGGCGAGGGCGGAGTCGGAGCCCTCCCACAGGCGCTGCAGTTCGACGAGGTCGCCAGAAAGCCGCTCACCCTTCTGCATATCGGCGCGCTGACCGGCGAGTTCGTCCTCCTCGCCGATGATCGGAGCGAGGGCATTGAGTTCGGCCAAGTGGGCGAGCAGAAGGTCCTGTTCTTCGGCAGCGCGCGAGACTGCGGCACGGGCCGACTGAAGCGCATCCTCTGCCTTGCGCCACTTGATCCATGCGCTGTCCACGCCTGCGACATCGGCCCCGGCATAACGGTCAAGCAGGGCACGATGGCCGCGCGCGTTTACGAGGCCGCGATCATCGTGTTGGCCGTGAAGTTCGACAAGGCTGCGGGCCAGTTCGCGAAGCAGAGCAACGCCGACGGGCTGATCGTTGACGAACGCCTTCGACCCACCATCGGCACGGACGCGGCGCTTGATGATCAACGGCTCACCCGGTTCAATGTCGACTTCTGCGTCATTCAGAGCCGAGCGAATGGCTACGGGCATCCGGTCAAACTCGAACGTGGCGGTGACGCTGGCCTGATCTTCGCCGGCCCGGACGAGCCCGCTGTCCGCCCGATCGCCCAGAACTAGACCCAGCGCATCGAGCAGGATCGACTTGCCGGCGCCGGTTTCGCCCGTCAGCACGCCAAGCCCGCTGGCAAAGCTGAGATCGAGCGCCTCGATGAGCACGACATTGCGGATCGACAGGCTGGTGAGCATCGCGCGATTCTCTAGCCGGTTGTGGCGCGCTCGTCCACGCACGGAGAAGCCTTTCGTTCTCCACTTGTTTCATTCGAGTGACAGCATGCCACACGCCCGCAATGCGAATCCGCCATTGGCGGCTCCAGATGGAGAAAGGTTCGCTCATGGCATCGCATGCGAAACTCGAGGGCTCGAGGCCGTTCAAATCCGCCGCAGATCTGATTTCGTCTGCTCCAGCGTGGCTCGACCTGCCCGAACCGCGCGGCTTTCGACCCAAGCGCCGCCTGCGCACCGTGTGGATTTCCGATGTCCACCTCGGCACGCGCGGCTGCAACGCAACAATGCTCCTCGATTTCCTCGCAGCCATCGAATGCGAGACGCTGTACCTTGTCGGTGACATTGTCGACGGCTGGCGGTTGAGCAAGGGCTGGTACTGGCCCGATGCGCACAACGAAGTGATCCGGCGCATCCTCAAGATGGCGCACCGAGGCACGCGCGTGATCCTGATAGCCGGCAATCACGACGAGATGCTGCGCCCCTATGCCGGCATGAGCTTTGGCGGGGTGGAACTGGCGCTCGAGACCATTCATGAAACCGCCGATGGACGCCGCCTGCTGGTGACCCATGGTGACGGGTTCGATGGCGTGGTGCTCTATGCGCGCTGGCTGGCGTTTCTGGGCGACAAGGCCTATTCGCTGCTGCTGCGCGCCAACGTGCTGTTCAACATCGCGCGTCGGCACCTCAAGATGCCTTACTGGTCCCTGTCGGCCTACCTGAAGAAGAAGGTCAAGAACGCAGTCCAGTTCGTCTGCGACTTCGAGGAGGCGGTTGCCCATGCCGCACGCGACATAGGCGTGGATGGTGTGGTTTGCGGCCATATCCACTGCGCCGAGATCCGCCAGATCGGCGACATGACCTATTACAACGATGGTGACTGGGTGGAGAGTTGCACGGCGCTTGCCGAAGAGTTCGACGGCAGCATGTCGATCATCGACTGGGCCGAGGACACGCGGCGCGCGGCTGCAGTCAAGGCAGCGCTCAAGCCCATTCCGCAGCTGGAGGAGCAACCGGCATGAGGATCGCGATCTGCACGGATGCCTGGCATCCGCAGGTGAACGGTGTCGTCCGGACCCTTGCGGCAACTGTCGACCGCCTGATCAGGCGAAGTCACGAAATCGAACTGGTCACGCCGAGCCAGTTCCTGACGATGCCGCTGCCTGGCTACAGCGAGATACGCCTCGCCATGCTGCCCCGATTCGGCACGCGGCGCACCCTGGCAGACTTCGCTCCCGACGTTGTGCACATTGCCACGGAAGGCCCGATCGGATGGAGCGCAAGGAGCTGGTGCAAGGCCAATGACGTGCCGTTCACCAGCGCTTTTCATACCCGTTTTCCCGAGTATGCGGCTGTCCGTACCGGCTTGAAAACCGAGCGCTTCTGGCCAGTCATGCGCCGCTTTCATGGTGCGAGCCGAGCGGTATTGGTGTCGACGCCAACGCTGGCCGGTGAACTGGCGAGCCACGGCGTGACGCAGACGCGGCTCTGGACGCGCGGCATCGATCGGGACCTGTTCCATCCTGATCATGATCCATTGCCTGAACTGGCAGATCTGCCACGCCCGATCATGCTCAATGTCGGTCGCGTGGCGATCGAGAAGAACCTGATCGCCTTCCTCGATGCAAATGTGCCCGGCACGAAAGTGGTCGTGGGAGACGGCCCCGCCCTGGCAAGACTGCAGACCCAGTATCCCGCAGCGATCTTCCTGGGCGCGTGCCATGGCGAGCAATTGGCGCGAGCCTATGTTTCGGCCGATGTCTTCGTCTTTCCGAGCAGGACCGACACATTCGGTCTTGTCATGATCGAAGCTCTTGCCTGCGGAGTTCCGGTTGCAGCCTATCCCGTGCCGGGTCCACTCGACATCATCGGGCGTGAGGGGCGCGGCCCGTCCGGTGACCTGCCCATGCAAATCGGCGCTCTGGACGAAGACCTTGGCCTGGCGATCCAGAAGGCCTTGCGCTGCGACCGGATCGGCGCGGCCGTCCAAGGCGCGCGATACAACTGGGATCGAGCGACCGATCAGTTCCTCGAGGCCGTGGGCGACGCCATACGCGAGCCCACTGCACGCGAGTTCGCCTGAAGTCATGTAATCAGACAAAAGGCGGTGGCATCTATCCGGAGTGCCATGCTATGGGCGCGGCCACGGAGACCCGCCCCAATGCTTGCAGATGCCCCGCCCCAACCTGTTGTAATCGCATCGGAAACGAACGAAGCCGCAGCCTCGCGGGAGTTGCCGGCCGGTGTGGCAGATCTGATTGACGCAACACTGGCATCAGGCAATCGCGCCGATGCCGAAGCTGTTATTCGTTCTGCCAAGCTTGCGTTCCCAAATGCCGCAGAAGCGATCGACAAGAGGGTCGCCACACGCAAATCGTCCGGCTTCGCCCTGGTTCCGGCACAAGCGAGGAACGCTAGCGAACCCAAAAGGCCAGAAGCCGCAGGCACACCCGCGAAAGAACCGAAAGTTACCGGCGAAGGGGAAGCAGGAGCATTTGCCAACACCGGCAATGCCCCGGGAATTGGTCTGGTGGGCGGCTTCAAGCTGCTGGCGGAAGGTGCAAACTGGCGCATCGCCACGACTGCCCGTGCAGATTACCAGGAAACGGCTGACGTGGTCACCCGCGAACAATATCGCTTCTCTGCAGAGCCGAACTACAAGTTCGACAGCCGAGGCTATCTCTATGGTCTCGGGCAGTTCGAGCAGGACCGCTTTCAGGGCTTTGCCTCGCGCTACAGCATCTCGGGCGGGTTGGGCTACAGTCTGCTGAAAGCCGATGATGCCAAGCTGAGCGTCAAGGCCGGACCAGCATGGCGCGTGACGAACCCGGTGGATGGCGATCGCGAATCCGTCGTGGCAGGGCTGGCATCGTTGGAGGCCAAGATCAAGCTGACGCCGAGCCTGGAATACAGTCAGGATGCCAGCGCCTATTTCGATGCGCAGGGCAGCACGTTCTATACCCTTGCGGCTCTCGATTCACGACTGATCGGCAAGCTGAAGGCCCGGCTTTCGTACATGGTGCAGCACGAAACTGCACCTGAACTCGGCCGACTCGGCACGGATACGACGAGTCGGCTGACGCTAGTCTACGGGTTCTGAAGCGCGTTCAGGCGGCAGTTGTGCCCGGCGCGTACTTGTTCATCAGATCGTAGGAGCGCTCGTACCATTTGCTGCCCGGGTAATTGGTACCCAGCACTGACGCAGCCTTCTGTGCCTCCTGCGGCAAGCCAAGCGAGAGATAGCTCTCGACCAGGCGGTATAGCGCCTCGGGCGTGTGGCTGGTGCTCTGATACTTTTCAACCACGGTGCGGAAGCGGAGCGTACCGGCCAGCCACTTGCCGCTACGCTGGTACATGCGGCCGATCTCCATTTCCTTGCCGGCAAGGTGATCGTTGATCAGGTCGATCTTGAGCCGTGCGTCGGCAGCATAATCGGTATTGGGATAGCGGCGAACCAGCTCGTTCATCGCGGTCAGCGCCTGCTGCGTGATCTTCTGGTCGCGCGTGACGTCAGAGATCTGCTCGTAATAGCAGAGCGCGACGAGGTAATAGGCGTATGGCGCATCCTTGTTGCCGGGGTGGATCGACAGGAAGCGCTGGGCTGACTGGACCGACTTCGAATAGTCGCGGGCGACATAATAGCTGAATGCGCTCATCAGCTGAGCGCGGCGGGCCCAGGGCGAATAGGGATGCTGACGCTCGACCTCGTCGAACAGTGCGGCGGCCTGCTTCGAATCGCCGCGATCAAGCCGGTCCTTGGCCGCCGTGTAGAGCGTATCGACGTCGCGCGCGACGTAGGCCACGTCCTTCTTCTTGTTTCCTCCGCCCGCACAACCGGCAGTCACGCCCATGGCGACGGTAGCGGCGGCGAGGACGGCGAAGCGCAGCGGGCGGCGCATATCGAGGACGGTCATGCCGACCCTATAGCCAGCCGGTTCCTGAACGCCAAGTGAAGTTGCGGTGTTTTACGCCTCGGTGAAAGGAGGCTCGACCGCAATCGGATCGGCCAGGGTCATGCGATCGAGAATGGCGGCCGTTTCGTCACGCAATTGCAGCATCAATCCGCGCAAGCGGCACTCCGCCTCGGGCAGGCAATTGTTGCAGGTTTCATGGGCATTGCGCGCTGCGCAAGGCACCAGGGCAAGGCTTCCGCGTGTCAACCGGATGATGTCACCATAGCGAATATCGACAGGCGGAAGCGCCAGTTCGTATCCGCCGTCCCGCCCCCGGTGCGAGATGACAATCCCTTCCCTCGCCATTTCGGAAAGGATGACAGTGAGGAACTTGCGCGGGATGTTCTGCGCCTCGGCAATCGCATCCAGACGCACGGGGCCTTGTCCGAACAGGTCGGAGAGATGCTGAAGCGCCCGGATCGTATATCGCGTCTTTTGCGAGAGCATGAGAAAGACATGAACACTCGAACGCGAATGTCAACGCCCTTGGTAGAATTACTGGTGGGGTCTTTTGCACTTTGCCGATAGTCCGGCCCGGTTCCCCGCGGGAACCGGGCCAGCCTGACTCAAGCCCGCCAATACGTCAGCGCAAAGTTCACTTTGCTTCGGCAGTGCTTTCCACGAAATCGAGCCGGGCGCGGTAGGGGTCCTCGACATGCTTCGCGCCACCTTCGGCAATAAGCATGACCCGGGTGTCGTCAGAGGTGGCGGCCGGCCACGCTGGTCCCGGCGTTCCGTGCGTTGCGAAATCGATCCACAGCTTGTGCGTGGTGGTTGCGACCGCTTGCTCGCCAGGGACCATCTTCCACTGCGTCCGGGCTGCAACGGTGTCGAAGACATAGGGCAGTTCGCTGGCGTGCGGCGCGCCCCCCATTGCCTTGCGGAAATCCGGATGGGCATAGTCGAAGCGATAGAGAAAAGCCGCCTGTCCCCGCTTTGCCAGGGCCCTTGCCACGGCACGTGCCGGTTCGATGAACGTGCGATCGGCGCTGGTCATGACCGCAACCTGCAAAGGTGCACCATCGCCAGTCGGATCATAAAGCTTTCGCGCTTCTGCTTCCCGTTCGCCATAGCTGGCAAAGATCTTGGCCTTGTCGGTCCCAAACGGAAGTCCGTCGGCAGAGTTTGCGCCGACCATGATCGGAACCTTGGCATAAAGTCCGGCGGCGATTGCCTCGACCGGGCTGCCGAAAATCGTACGGGCATCGACCATCGGTCCGGAATAGGACGGCTGCGCCATCGTCATCATGGAAAGATCGCCGGTCACCTTCTCCGCCGGCAAGGCGCGCAGCCCTGCTGCGTCGAGACCGGCTGCGAAAGTTTCCCCGGCCTTTGCTGCACCGGCTATGGTTGGCGTCGGCAAGGAGCGTTCGCGCCCGGCACCACTTTCGATGATCACCTTCTGGAACAGCCCACGCGCCTCTGGAGCCTGCAACAGCATGTGCATCGACATGCCGCCTGCGCTTTCCCCAAAGACAGTGACGTTCGCCGGGTCACCGCCAAATCTCTCGGCATTGGCCTTTACCCAGCGGAGCGCCGCGATCTGGTCGAGATAGCCGAAGTTGCCGCCGTACCCCTCTGCCGCCAAGGCCGGATGGGCAAAGAAGCCAAAGCGACCCAGGCGATAGTTCAGGCTGATCAGCACGACGCCATCGCGCGCAAAGTTTTCGCCCGAATAGACCGCAGGGGACGAGCCACCGTTGACGAACCCTCCACCGTGGACCCACACCATCACTGGCAATTTGGCCCCCGGCTTGGCCGATGAGGGTTTCCAGACGTTGACGAAGAGGCAGTCTTCCGATGGCGTGGTGCGGATCGGCGCTGCATCGGGCGGGAATGGTGCCTGAAGGCAATCCGCCCCATACTTGGTGGCATCGCGCACCGAGCTCCATGTCGCCACCGGCTGTGGCTCGCGCCAGCGGTTTTCTCCTACCGGAGGTGCGGCATAGGGAATGCCAAGAAAGGCCGAGACGCCGTTTGCCGCCTGAACGCCGCGAACCGGCCCTGAGGCGGTTTCAACGATCACTTCAGTCGTCATGTCTGAAGACCCGGCTCGCGGCTTGGCAGCATGGCCGACACCTGATGACAGGGCGAAAATTCCGGCACCCAAGGCGAGCGTTGTGATGACACGCATCCTCAATCCTTCCACGTCTTGGCCGGCATTCTGACCTTCACCGGCGTTCCCAGCGTTTCGGCGTCCTTGCCTAGGGCGAAGGTGTATTCGCCAGCCGGCATTGTCCAGCCGCCGTTCTTCCAGTCAGCGAGGATGCGCGGATCGATGGTCAGGCTGACGTTTTGCGATGCGCCTGCGGCGAGGTTCACCCGCTGGAACCCGGCAAGGCGGCGCTTGGCCTGTCCTGCACGGTCGACAAGGTAAAGCTGCGCCACGTCGGCGCCCTCGCGCTTGCCGGTGTTCTTCACCGTGAAGCTTGCGGTCAGGCCCTTCACCTTCAGACCAGCGCTCTCGAAGGTCGTGTACGAAAGGCCGTGGCCAAACGGGAACAGCGGCTTCGCCCCTTGCCTCGCGAACCAGCGGTAGCCGACGTCCGAACCCTCGATGTCATAGTCGGCATTAAGCTTGTCGCTGCCCGAAGATGGCCCGCCGGAAAAGTCGGGTTCGACCCAATCGCTGCCATCTAGCTTGGGCCGTGGCAATTGCGCTTCGCTGGCCGGGAAGGTCAGAGGCAGGCGGCCCGAAGGGTTGGTGTCACCGAACAGCACCGATGCGATCGCCGGCCCGCCGCGTGCGCCGGGATACCAAGCCTCGATGACGCCCGCGACCTTGTCCAGCCAAGGCATCTTCACCGGCCCGCCTGTTTCCAGGACAACGATGGTGTTGGGATTGGCGGCGGCGACCGCTGCGATGAGTTCATCCTGACCGTCAGGCAGCGACAGATCGGGGACGTCGAGGCCTTCCGTGGTCCACTGCGTCGCAAAGACGATGGCGACTTCCGACTGCTTGGCCTTCTCCACTGCATCGGCAATGTAGCGCCCGTCACGGAAGGTCACCTTGGCGTCCTTGGCCAGGGCCTGAATCGCGTCCATCGGGCTGGAGCGGTGGTACTGCTGGGCAATGAAACCGGCCCACACACCCTTGCCGCCAATAGGACGGGTCACGGCAGGGCCGCCTTCGCCATGCACCTGGCTCGAACCTGCGCCCGAAAGCACGCCGCCATCGGCATAGCCACCGATGATCGCGATCGACTTTGCCGACTTGGCCAGCGGGAGTGCGCCGTTGTTCTTGAGCAGCACGATACCCTGTTTGGCAACTTCCTCCGCCACCGCGCCATTGGCTGCGAAATCGATCTTGCCGCCGGCCTTGACCGGGCTCCTGTCGAGGCCCGAGGCATAAATCGCGGTTAGCACGCGGCGGTTCATGTCATCGAGCCGCGCTTTCCACGCGGGGTCTGCCGCCGCCTTGTCCTTGAGCTTGTCACCGAAGAACACGGCCGGATCGAGCTGCTCGCCCGACTGCTGGTCAAGCCCCTTCAGCGCCGCGTCGATATTCGGCACCGCGCCCCAGTCGGACATCACGAAGCCCTTGTAGCCCCACGACCCTTTCAGCACCTTGTTGAGCAGCCAGTCGTTGGCGCAAGCCTGTTCGCCCCACGCGCGGTTGTAGGCGCACATCACCGAGCCGGGCTGGCCCTGTTCGATACCGATCTGGAAGGCGAGCAAGTCGCTCTCGCGCGCGGCGCCTTCGCTGATCTTGACGTCAACATACTTGCGCCCGGTCTCCTGCCCGTTCAGCGCGAAGTGCTTGATCGTCGAGATGATGTTGTTCGACTGGATGCCGCGGATCGCTGCGCCTACCAGAATGCCCGAAAGCAGCGGATCTTCGGCAAGATATTCGAAAGTCCGGCCATTGCGCGGATCGCGCATCAGGTTGACACCGCCTGCCAGCAGCACGTTGAAGCCCTTGGCCCGCGCCTCCGATCCAATCATCGCGCCGCCGCGATACATCAGGTCCGGGTTCCACGAAGCCGCCTGCGCGACGCCAGAGGGCAGCGCCGTCGCCCCGTCCTTGCGGATGCCCATGACGTAGGACACCCCAAGGCTGGCATCGGTTTCCTTCAGCGCCGGCACGCCAAGGCGTTCGATCCCCGGAATATAGCCGGCACCGGCAATCGCATCGGAAGGGATCGGAGGGGTCGGCCCGCCCAAGGGCAGCGGCATGATGCCATGCGTCAGCACCACCTTCTCGTCCGCCGTCATCTGTTTCACCGTCGCCGCAGCGCGCGCGTCGGCCGCCTTCATGTCCACGACTGGCGCCTGCTGGGCCCGGGTGTCCGTCGTGCCAGCAACCACCATCGTGCTCGCCGCCACCAAGAGGCGCCACACCTTCGACATCCATTGTCTCCTGAATTTCACAGCGGATTGACCACTCGATAGCCGTGGACGTGCCAGAGTATTGGCAGCGCTGTCAAGCGGCTCACGTAGAAACCTCGATGCGTAAAATAGGGTCCTTGTGATGCGCACACGCACAGACTAGGTTTCAAATTGAGAATGTTCGCAGAGCGGTTTCCATCCCTCTATTGTCACAAAGAGAAGCATGACCCCCCTGACCTTTCCGGCGAATTCCGCGCGGGCCACCATGGACGATGTGGCACGTCTTTCAGGCGTGTCGTTGAAAAGCGTGTCTCGCGTCATCAATGGCGAGCCTCACGTGTCGGCAAACCTGCGCGCCAAGGTCGAGGCTGCAATTGCAGAACTGAACTATGTCCCTGATGCCGCTGCTCGTTCGCTGGCCGGATCACGCACCTTCATCATTGGCCTGCTGCTGGACAATCCCAGCCCGCACTACACCATGAAAATCCAGAAGGGCGTCTACGACGTCGTACGTTCCCACCAGTATCACCTGCGCATCGACAATGTCGATTCCACCGTACCGGACGAACAATTTTCCGCGCAGTTGGAAGCCCTTATTCGTAACAATCGCTGCGATGGGTTCGTATTGACGCCCCCGCTGTCGGACAATCTGCTTCTCCTGGACTTTCTTGAGGCGCGCAAGATCCGCTATGTCCGGATCGCCCCCGCGCTCGACAATGCTCGTGGCCCTGGAATTGCCATCGACGACGCTGCTGCGGCGGCGGCAATGGCCCAGCATCTGTGGGATCTTGGCCACCGCCGCTTCGCAGTCATGCGGGGCCCCGCATCGCACATGGCCGCTGCCCGGAGACGCGACGGTTTCATCGCGGAACTGGAACGGCTGGGCAGCGCCACCCCGATCATCGACGCCGATGGCGGGTTTTCTTTTGAAGGCGGTATTGCTGCAGGCGAAACTTTGATCGCTCAGAGCCCCAGGCCAACCGCCGTCTTCGCCTGCAATGACGACAGCGCTGCTGGCGTGATGGCCGCATGTTCGAAGGCAGGATTGAAGGTGCCGGACGACATCTCTGTCTGCGGCTTCGACGACAGCTGGATTGCGCGGTCAGTCTGGCCCTATCTGACGACCGTGTATCAGCCGATCGAGGAAATGGGCCAGGCTGCCGCCGCCCTCCTGCTCAGGAGAGATGAGCAGGAAGGCAAGATTTCCCAGCTTGGGTTCCAGTTGGTGATCAGGGATTCGACTGCCCCACCCCCGCAGACTCAAGTGTAACCGGGCCGATCAGGCCCGAAGGGCGGAGCGCGGTGTCGGCACGATAGGTTGGGAACGACGTCCACGTGACCTTTTCCGCACCGGGTTGCGCATCGCCGATCAGGCGATTGACCCAGAGGTTGGCGACCTTCACCTCCACCGAATTCACGCCCTTCCTCACCACACCGGACAAATCGACCCGGTAGGGCTTGTGCCAGGCATAGCCAACGTGCTTGCCATTGACCGACACCTCGGCGATCTCGCCCACTTCGCCGAGATTTAGCCAAAGTGGCGCGCCAGCGTTCACGCTCTTGGGCAAGGTGAAGCTGCTGGTGTAGGTCGCCATGCCCGAGAAGTACCTGACGCCCTGTTCAGCCTGATCGCTCAGCGATGCCAGTTTCGGCAAGGTGATGCCTGCCGGTGCGCCACGGCCTGCCTGGAAAGCGACCTGCCAGGGCCTGTCCAGCGTCGCCACAGCCGTAGGCACCGCCTTCTTGATCATCAGCGAGTTGGCCTTGGCGGGCTTACGGAACACGACGAAGACGGAACTCTCTGCGCCGAGCGTCAGCGGGACGATCGTCTCACCGTTCTCGATGCGGTAGGATACAGGCTCGGAACGCCCGCTATCCGCGTACCACAACTCTGGTTGCTTTCCAGTGACGCGGAAACGCGCCTCTACGCGCTCATCCACCGTCTTGCGGTTGTTCAGAAACCACAGATCGCCGTCACCCAGGGCGCGATGAACGAACAGTACCTGAGCATCCGCACTTGCTCCGGACATTCTGAAATCGGGCGACACACCTGCTTTCGCAAGCGCAGCGTCGATATCGGCAGAGGCGATGACCTGCCCTGCCCCAAGCCGCGTCACCGGTGCCCCGGACCACAGCTTCGCGACCAGCGCGGCGAAGTCCGCCTTGCCGTCCGCCAGTGCAGGCGAGCTTTCGGGTGCGTGGCCGACGACGGTTGCGCCCGCTTCAACAAGCGTGGCGAGGCGCCGCAAGGTTGCGACGGTCATGCGCCGGCTCGATCCGCCAAGCTGGATCGCCTTGTAACGCGCCCCGCCCTTGGCGACTATTTCTCCATCCTGGACCTCGATCGCATCGAAAAGCGCGTCGCGGTTGATGAAATCATAGGCATGTGCCAATGGTGCGTCACCGATCGGCTTGCGCCCATAAAGCGCAGTGAGCGGCCCCTCCTCGCCATAGAAATAGGCGACGTCTGCAACGTTGCGGCCTGCCTGCAACAGCAGAGAGGACCGCGCCATGTAATCAACCCAAGGCCGGGCAAGTTCAGCCCACGCCTCATGGCGGTTGAAGAACTGGCCGAAGAAGGCCAACGAAAGGCCCGGCACCTTGTCGTCAACCGGTTGATGCACCGAGGTGTGCACGACCGGGCGGTTGACGCCGCTGGCGAATTCCAGATCGATGATGCGGCGCAATTCGTTGGGAGCGTAGGCCCAAGGCGCCAAGGCTGACGTCATCGATTCTGCCGCGACGATGTTCTGGCCATAGACATGCGCCACCGAGGCAGCGCCTTTCATGTCGGCAAGGTAGCTGGGGTTGGGCCCGGCCTTGCGGCCGAAGGTCCACAAGGCGGACATCGGCACATCTGCATGACTGCGCATTGCCATGTCGTCGCCAAGCGAAGGACGGTTGTCCTCGAGAGCCTCCCCATAGACCTTCAGGCCGTTCTCGTGCGCCACTTGCGCAACCGTTCCGTAGTGTTCCGATGCCATGAGATCGGCGAGAGTCTGGCGGTAATCGCGCAGGAACTTGTCCGACTGCTCGCGCGTGCCGACCAATATGCCGGCAAGCGTCGGCAGGTAAGGCATCGGGTCATAGCCGCGCAGGCGCTTGAACTGCTCGATCATGCGCGGCGTCCAATTGGCCGCCCCCACTTCAATGGAATCCGTCAGCAGAGCGCGAACACCGCGCTTGCCGACGAGATCCTCGCCCGCCGCATCCTTATACGTGCCGATGTAGTGCTCGAGATAGCGACGAACGGCAGCACCGTCGAACTTGTCGACTTCGAGGCCCGTCGCCTCGGGCGGCGCGGGATGATTGGTTGTGCCAAGCAGGCTAGATCCAAGACGGATCACGCGCCATTTCCCCTTGGGCGGGGTCCAATCGAGTGAGCCGTCAGGACGCATCTTGCCTGTCAGGTCGACGATCCTCAAAGGGTCAACGCCAACGGCCGCCCTGTCTGGTTCGCCGAGCGCGTCGTAATCCCGTGCGATCGCATAGCCTGCCTTGGCTTCAAACTGATCGATTATGGTTTCGGAGGTCAGGCGGAATTGCTTGATCTCGAGCGGCGCCTTCGCGCTAGCCGCGATCATGTCGACAAAACCGCCAACGACGACACCGGGTGTGGGATCGCCCAAATTGGAGCCATTGAATGGCAGGGGTACGAAAACCAGACGGAAATGCCGCGCGGTTACCGGCTCGAAACTGACTGTGGACGGGGCGCCGGTCACCGGCATGCTTGCAACAGGCTGCCATGTGGTGCCGTCGTTGCTGGCCTCGAGGCGAATGTCGAGAGTCGGCCCGGCAAACATGCTTTTCGCACCGGGAATGGCGATCGTCGCAGAGCGTATCGCCTGTGGCTTGGCGTAGCTCGCCACCAGAGTGGTTGGCGCCTCCGCCGGACCGCGCGGCAAGGTCACGCCAGTCTGCAGGCTGGCATCCGCCAGTGCCGCGGCGGAGATCGGCTTGCCATCTGAACTGAAGGAGGGAAGCACATCTTCCGCTGCCGTATCCGGCAGTGCGAGCACTGCAATATCGCTATATAGCCCGGGGGCCTCGAAGCCATGTTCGCCGGTGATCGAAGCCAGCGGGTCTGAATCGGGCATGTCGAGGAAAGGGCCGGTCGTGACCGGGGGCATAGGCAACTTGCCCGTGAAACGCTTTCCACCCTTGAGCCGCATTTCAGCCCAAACGACCTTTTTCAGACCGTCTTCCGGCTTTACCCAAGGACCACCCGTTTCCGACCAGCCCGGCGAGGCTGCAATGGCAAGTTCAAGGCCCAATCGGTCGGCCTCGCTGGCGGCGAAGCGGAAGGCGTCCTTCCATTCCGGCGTCATGTATACGAGACGCTTGCCCACGACCTGTGGGGTCTGGAGTCCTGCATCGAAGTTCTGCAGGCCGCCAATGCCGACGCGCTTCATCCAATCGAGATCCTTGGCGATCCCGTCCTTGGTGACATTGCCGTTCATCCAGTGCCACCATACGCGCGGGCGCGCTTCCATTGGCGGATCCTGGAATTGCTGGGCAAGCGGATCAGGATTCGTTGCCCCCTGCTCGGCCGTAGGCGCCTCGGCAAAGGCAACCGGAGAGAGCAGCGTGCTGCAGGCAAGGATCGCTGCGACTGAAATGCGCCTGCGAATGTTCATCATCTTCTCTCCAGACCTGTTCTTTTTATGGAATAGCAAATCAGACGATGCCGGCGCCCAGCCCCACGGCCTTGCGCTCCTGCGCCTTGCGGCCCCGGTACTGGCTGAGGCGATAGGCTTCGAGCACATCGATGGCGCCACCGGCTTCCATCCGCGCCTTTGCCAGGATCGGCGCAACGTCGACATTGTAGGCGCGGCGAAGGGCCTGGAAGGCCATCATCGTGTCGTTGGCTTCCTGCGCCGCATGGAGCGCCTCGCGGTCCACCAGTTGCGCCTTGGCGAAGCACTGGGTGATCGTCTCGGCGCTCGAAAGCATGGACTTGATCGGGTCAGTCACATTGTGCGACTGGTCGATCATGTAGCTGGGGTTAAAGCCATCACGCGGATTCAGCTCAGCCTCGACCAGTTCGTTGAACACCAGGAACAGCTGGTGCGGGTTGATCGAGCCGCTGTCGAGGTCGTCGTCGCCATACTTGCTGTCATTGAAGTGAAATCCGCCGAGTTTGCCGAAGCGGTGCAGACGGGCAACGATCTGTTCGATGTTCACGTTCGGCGCATGATGGCCGAGGTCGACAAGGCACTTTGCCTTCGGGCCCAGTTCCTGCGCGGCAAGGATCGAGGAACCCCAGTCGCTGATCACGGTCGAATAGAATGCCGGCTCGAACATCTTGTGCTCGAGCAGCATCCGCCAGTCATCGGGAAGCGCCGCATAGATCTTCGAGGCGGCTTCCAGATAGCGGTCGAGGCTGCGCCCCAGATCCTGCTGACCGGGGAAGTTGGTGCCGTCACCTACCCACACCGTCAGGTCGGTAGAGCCGAGCTGGCGCCCGATCTCGATGCACTCGATATTGTGATCCACCGCCTGCTGGCGCGTGGCAGCATCCTGCGCGGAGAGCGAGCCGTTGGCGTAAGTGTGCGCCTGCCCCACCTGATCCTGAAAGGTGTTGGAATTCACCGCATCCCAGCCAAGGCCAAGAGCCGCTGCTTCTTCACGGAGCGCCGTGAAATCGCTGACCTTGTCCCATGGAAAGTGCGGGGACACGCGAGGGGTGACGCGGCTGAGCTGCTGGATGACCGCGCAGTCTTCCAGCTTTTCGTGGATGTTGGTCGGCTCACCGGCGATCGGGAACTTGGCAAAGCGCGTGCCGCCGCGCCCTGCGCCCCACGACGGCACGGCGACCGAGAAGCCCGCCACGCGGTCCTTGATCGCGTCGATGTCGATACCTGTGCGCGACAGCTTGCGGCCAAGTGCTGCGTAATCCTCCTCCAGCGCCTCGGCGTGAAGGGCATTGCGTTCGGCGATCAGGTCCGCCGAGATGGGCAGTTTGGTCATCTCTTCATCCTCTCCCGGAGACTTAGCGCGTGAAGGCCTGCGCGTTGCCCGCGTCGACATTGATCATGTTGCCGGTGGACTTTGCGCTCATGTCCGAGCCGAGGAAATAGACGGCTTCGGCAATGTCTTCAGGCAGCACGTCGCGCTTTAGCATCGAGCGCTGGCGGTAGTGTTCTTCCAGTTCCTTGCCGCTGTCGATGCCGTGGGCCCCTGCGCGCTCCTTGCGCCAGTCGCCGTCCCAGATCTTGCTGCCCTTGATGACGGCGTCCGGGTTCACGGTGTTGACGCGAATGCCGTGAGGCGCACCTTCCAGCGCAAGGCAGCGCGCGAGGTGGTTCGCGGCGGCCTTGGCCGAGGCATAAGCGCTGGCATTTGTCGCCGCAGCAACGCCGTTCTTCGAACCGATGAAGACGACCGACGCACCGCCCTGCTCCTTCATCCGCTTCATCAGCGGCCAGGCCGCCTTGGCGGTAAGGAAGTAGCCCTGCGCCAGCACATCGTAGTTGCGGTTCCACAACTCGATAGTGGTTTCCTCGATCGGTGCGGACGAGGCGATGCCGGCGTTGGCGACGAGAATGTCGAGACCACCGAACTCGCGCGCCGCCACATCGATTGCAGCTTTGACCTGCGCTTCATCGGTCACGTCACATACTGCCGCTCGTACGACGTCCTTGCCGAACTGCCTGGCAAAACCGGCGCGCACTTCCTCCACCGCATCGGCCGCGCGATCCGCCAGCACCACGCAGGCACCTTCGCGCAGCAGGCGAGCGGCAGAGGCGGCGCCGATGCCCCCTGCCCCGCCGGTGACCAGCGCGATCTTGCCGACCAGAGGCTTGGGCGCCGGCATGCGCTGCAGCTTGGCTTCCTCGAGAAGCCAGTACTCGATATCGAAGGCTTCCTGCTCATCGAGCGCGATGTAGTCGCCAATCGCCTCGGCGCCGCGCATCACGTTGATGGCATTGCCGTAGAATTCACCCGCGAGGCGGGCAGTCGTCTTGTCGGTGGCAAAGGTGATGCGACCGACGCCGGGCACCAGCACTACGACCGGGTTGGAATCACGCATCGCAGGCGAGTTGGGCCGCTTGCAGCGCTCATAATACGCCGCATACATCTCGCGATAGTCGGTGATCTTCTGCGCCAGATAGGCATCGTCCTGCAGGCGCGCCGGATCGAGAGTGAGCGGTGCGATTTTGGTGCGCAGGAAGTGATCGGGGCATGACGTCCCCAGGGCAGCGAGGCGCTCGAAGTCGGCCGAGCCTGTGAATTCCAGCGCCTCGGCGTCGTCCGAGAAGTGGCCGAGCTTCTGGCGCGCGCCGGTCATGAAGCCGCGCAGGCGGGGCATGAGGTCGGCGGCAATGGCCGCGCGATCCGGGTTCGGCGCAACCTTCTGGCCGCCGAAAGCAGGTGCGCTGCCAAGCTTGGCGTTCAGGTAGTTTGCACCGTCAGCAATCAGCTGCACGGTGTGCTCGTAGCAGGCCTTGGCGCTGTCGGCCCAGCAGATAATCCCGTGGCCCGCCAGCATCACGCCTTCAACTTGCGGGTTCGCCTTCACGTAATCACGCAGCATCACGCCCAGGGTGTAGCCGGGGCGCTTCCACGGCAGCCAACCGATCTTGCCGCCCCAGATTTCCTGCGTTGCCGCTTCACCGCCTGAGGACGCTGCCAGCGCGATGATCGCGTCGGGGTGGACGTGATCGACATGGGCAAACGGCAGCAACGAATGCAGCGGCGTGTCGATGCTGGCCGCGCGGCCGTTCAGATTGAAGGTACAGTGCGGCAGGAAGCCGACCATCTTGTCGTCATCGTCGGGGCCTGAATAGTGCGCCTCGAGGCCCAGCAGCTTGGCCTGATAGAGCGTGGCAAAGCCATCGAGCTTCATCGACCCGATGTCGCCGCCCGAACCCTTGACCCACAAAAGTTCAACCTTCTCGCCCGTAAGCGGATCGACCTCCGCGATCTTGGCCGAGGTATTCCCGCCGCCGAAGTTCGTCACCGTCAGGTCGCTGCCGAGCAGGTTCGAGCGATAGAGCAGCAGTTCGGCCGGGCCGAGCTTCGAAGCGACCGCATCGTCCCAACGGCTGGCAGGCACGGCGAATGGAAGGGCGGCGGTAATCCGGGTGTGGGCGTTCATGGCATCCTGCAGACTGTTGCGCGATCTCGCGGTCGGCGACTCAGTAGCACTTTGCGCAAAAACGATCAAGAATGATCATTTATGATTGTTTTAATATTGGGCACAAAAATGCCCCGCACCGATGAGTGCGAGGCTCTTTGCGGTTAAGTTGCAATCAGCGCGCTGACTGCTCCAGGAATGCGATGAGATCGGCGCGGTCCTGCGCATTTGTCAGCGGAGGAAAGGCCATTCGGTTGCCCGGTGCGAACTTCGCCGGACCAGCCAGAAACGCGTCCAGCGACTGAGCATCCCAGACGACGGCCTTGTCCTTGAGGGCCTGCGAATAATTGAAGTTCGGCATGGTGCCAGACGTACGGCCCACCACGCCCTTCAGCGACGGACCGAGCCGGGTCGCACCGGTGTTCAGGTCATGACAGGCGGCGCAGCGGGCGTACACGGTCTTGCCCCTGACCGGATCCCCAGATGCCTGCTGTGCCATCGCGCTGCCGGCAATGGCGAACGAAGCGGCGGCGATTAGTGCGATTGGCTTCATGAAGCGGAATCCTTTGGTCATCATGGCATTATGCCTGCCAAGGCATGTCCCGCTGCTGAACGATCAATCCTTTGCAGGCGCCGTCAGATACAGCTTCATCAATATCCGGAAAAGCTCGGACTTTTCACGCGCTGTGAGCTTCGAGGTCAATTCCATCTCGTGCTCGGCAATGGCCAGACGCGAACGGGCAAGCACCTCGCGGCCTTCATCGGTCAACCACAGGCCTCCGGCTCTTCTGTCCAGCTTCGAAGGCTCGTTCACCACAAAGCCGTTCTTGATCAACTGGCGCACGAACTGATGCACGGTGGGGCGTTCGATCTGGAAAAACTTTGAAAGATCGGTCTGCTTCAAACCGGGATTGGCATTGACCAGCCAAAGGATGGCCACCTGCTTCGGCGTGACGCTCATCGTGTCCAGCCGCTTTTCCAGCCGCGTGACGAATAGCGTGTTGACGGTGCCGATGTGCAGGCCAAGAACGGAGTCGAGATCGTCGAGATCCAGTTCAGGTACGACGGATTGTCGGTTGATCACTGCCGTAGCCACGGATATTCCTTCCAACGCTGGCGCACAAAGCCCCTGTGAGGGGCCGAATTGCAGGCAGAGATCGCGCTGCGTCCGGCTCCTTCCATTAGTAACACAAACAAATTCTGCAATGCCTTTTGTGCAATGCACATTGCGGCATGGCGCCCGATTGGAGGATGACAATCGCATAAAATGCGACCAACAACAATTACGGCGATTGCACATGACTGGAGCGATGGTGGTGTCCCGAAGAATCTTTCTCGCAGGCATGGCTGCACTCTTTGCGAATCCGGCCGCTTACGCCGATGCGGGGCCCAGCACCCCTGCCCCGACTCTCGCGTACGCGTTCACTGTTCAGGCCTCCCTCGCTCCTCCGGTTGAGCAAGGTGAAATCGATACCGGGCGCAAGCGCTTCATCCCGATAACCGGCGGCACGGTGAGTGGGCCGGCGCTCACCGGGCAAGTACTGCCTGGCGGTGGAGATTGGCAGGAAATCCTCCCTGGCGGTCTCACTTCGATAGAGGCGCGCTATTTTCTGAAGGCTACGGACGGAACGGTGATCGAAGTGACCAATCCGGGAGTCCGTACGGCAGCGCCGGAGATTATCGAAAAGCTCGCCAACGGAGAAAAGGTCGATCCTTCCGCCTACTATTTCCGCACAACGCCGCGCTTCTCCGTGCGCTCAGGTCCGCACGAATGGATGCGGCGCAAGGTGTTCGTCGCTCGCGGCATTCGCAAGCCTGATGGCGTCGTGATCGACTTTTACACGGTGGAATAGCGAAAGACGGCAGCGCCTCAGGCTTCGACCGGCGCCGTGGTCATTCCCAATGCGGGGATGCCGACCGAGCGCCTGCCCCCGTAATCGGTCCGGACGACGATCAGATTGCCCTTTTCAAGATGCTCCAACAGGCGCCGTATGCGGCCGGAAGAGCGCGTTCCGTAGATTTCAGCGAGTCTTTCATCATCGGGGCAAGGTGCCCCCTCCATCGCTGCACGGGCCAGTGTCAGGAAAGGGGCCAGCAAGTCATCCGGCACATCCTTGCCTATCCGGAGCAGATCCTGCCACTGCGCCGCCTTGTCGTCATGGATCCCTGCAACCGCCATCGCGAACCGGCGCCGGAACACGCCGAGGTCCATGCCTGGCAATATCCGCAACATGCGGCAGCGGACGGTGAAGTCCTGATAAAGCTGCGACGCCGGTTGGAACGTGCAATCTGGTTCGGCCGCCATCTCGGCAAGAATCGACGCGATACTGGCCGCAGTTTCCTCCGCCTCGAACAGGCTGGGCGCTGCGGGCGGTTCGACCTGCTCGGCCGCCGGCACGTAGCCTGCGATCTGCTCGAGCAGTTCGCCGCTCTCAGGCGCTGGCGCTTCCGGTTCGGGCGTACGGGGCGGCGCTTCCATCGCCAGAGGTTCGGACAGCAAGATCGATTCCATCTCAGCACCGGCCGCATTGGGCAGCGGCATCAGGCCCTGCACCACGTTGCGCGCGCGAGTCTGAACATCGGCAATGCGGACGCTGACCGGACGGCGGGCAATGGCTGGCCCAAGACCAAGGAAATGTCCCCGTTCCAGATCGCGGATCTTCTCGGCCTCGCGCCGCTCCATGCCGAGCAGGTCGGCCGCACGCGCCATGTCGATATCCAGGAAAGTGCGGCCCATCAGGAAGTTCGATGCTTCGGCCGCGACATTTTTGGCCAGTTTGGCGAGGCGCTGGGTGGCGATAACCCCCGCGAGTCCGCGCTTGCGCCCGCGGCACATCAGGTTGGTCATTGCCGAAAGGCTGAGGCGGCGCACTTCGTCGGCCACATCCCCGGCAGCGGCCGGTGCGAACATCTGCGCCTCGTCGACCACCACCAGTGCCGGGTACCACTCGTCGCGCGGGGCATCGAATAGAGTGTTCAGGAAAACCGCCGCGCACCGCATCTGCGCTTCGAGCTCGAGTCCATCGAGGGCGAGGATCACCGACGCCCGGTGCTTGCGAATGCGCGCTGCAAGCTTGGCAATTTCCGGGCCATCGTAGGCCGCACCATCAACGACGACGTGGCCGAACGGTTCGGCCAGCGTGACAAAATCACCCTCCGGGTCGATTACCACCTGCTGCACGATGCTCGCGCTCTCTTCCAGCAAGCGGCGCAGCAGATGCGACTTGCCCGACCCGCTGTTGCCCTGCACGAGCAGGCGGGTTGCAAGAAGTTCCTCGACGTCGATCCTGACAGAAGCGCCGGACCGGTCGGCGCCGATGACGATTGATGCGCTCACGCCTGTCGCTCTGGCGAAGGCGGGGAGAGTCGGCAAGGCCGTGGCCTTGTGATTTCCCCCGCCTTCAACGCCTTTTACGGCAGGATGATGCCATCACCGCGCTTGTACAGCGGCGCGGCACTATCATCGGGCCGCCCGGGATGCTGCTCTTCGACCGCCTTTGCCGATGAGGGCAGTTCGAACGGCAGACGCCCCTGCGACTTCGCCTTGCCGGTCACGAGATCGACGAGCACAGCATCGCTGGCTCCGAACAGACCGTAGAGTGCTGCGGCCTTGGCCTGGAATGCGGTCAGAACGGCAGGACGATCAAGGTCCACCGCCACGATCGTGGGCACTTTGGCAGACGCCATCGCAACCACCTTCGTTGCTTCGTCGTCAGCACGGAAATCGAGCCTGCCCTCATGTTGACGCGAGCCGAAGAAGTGGTGGGGGTGAAGCACCTCGAACGGCGTGGAGACACGCACAAGAGCGACATCGGCCTGATCCAGCGTATCCACAACCGTCAGCCCTCCGGCGCGCGCCGCTTCAGCACCCACGCCTGACAGCCAAACCTTGCGGCCCGGCGCCAAGGGGAGCAGTGCATTCCTGTTCTCAAGCAGGACCTGCGCGGCGCGCTGCGCCTTGTCGGCTTCGGCCTGGGTTGCCGGATCGCCAATCACCTTCCCGGCTTGGGCCACATCTACATAGGGATTGTCAAACAGGCCGAGGTCGAACTTGAGCTTGAGCACGCGCCGCGCCGCTTCGTCGACCCGGGCGAGGCTGACCTTGCCGTGCTTCACTGCAGCAAGCAGCGGCGCTGGATCATCGACGCCGCCGAACTGGTCGATCCCGGCATTGGCGCCCATCGCATAGCGGTCTTCCTCGGAAAGATCCTCAACGCCCCAAGGCATCGCGATGTTATAGCCCTGCGGCTTTTCCGCCGTGGGCGCCTTGCACGGTTCGAGGCAGGTGTTGGTGATCGCCCAGTCGGAAATCACGATGCCACCGAACTTCTTGGTCTTGCGCAGCAGGCCGTCGATCAGCGGCTTGCTGAAACCCGCGCCGACCTGTGGCAGGGGCTTGCCTTCTATACTGACGCCATTGGCGACAACGTAGGTCGGCATCACGCCTGCGGAGTTCGCGGAAAGCGCGCCTTCAAATGCTGCCACGTGCTGGGCAAAGCTCTCGTTATCGAGGCGAGCGATGCGGCCGTAGTAGTTGTGCCCGTCGAAGCCTTCCGGCTCGGCGCCATAACCGACCCAGTGCTTGACCACGGTGGCGACGCCAGAACGGACGAGGCCCGTTGGGCTGCCCTGAAAACCGCGCACATAAGCCCCTGCAAGCCGGGACACCGTCGCAGCGTCCGAACCAAAGGTCGCCACGCCGCGAGGCCAGCGTGGCTCGGTGTAAAGATCGGCCTGCGGGCTCAGAGCCATATGGATGCCGACTGCCCGGTATTCGGCGGCGACGAGCCGGCCAAATCGCTCGATCAGCTTCTCGTCCCCGATTGCCGCCATTCCCAGCGTCTCGGGCCATTGCGAGAAGCCACCAGAATCCGAACTCACGCCCACTGTCACCTGGAAGTGGTTGCGCGGATCCGTGCTGATCGTGACAGGGATGCCGAGGCGCGTGGCTTCTGCCAATCGCTGGATGGCATTGTTCTCTTCCGCAAAAGTCCTGGCATCGGGCGATAGGCGGGTGATCGCACTGTTCACGCCCCGAGCGAGTTGCGCCTGCGCTGCCGATTTGTCGTAGGACGCCCCTACCCCGATGGCCGACCCTTTCTCAGCCGACAGCGTGCCGTGGAGCATGAGCGCGACCTTCTCCTCAAGCGTCATCTGCCGCAGCAGATCCTCTACGCGACGAGCCGTCGGGGCTGCCGGGTTCTCGTAAACGTCCTGTCGACCGTTGTGATTGAGATCGCGATAAGCTCCGCCTGCGCTGGCTGGCTGGTGGACAAGCATGGCCGCCCCGAGGGCCGGCAAGATTACGGAACCCGCAAGAAGCGACGTCAACGAACGCGACATGAATCTCTCCCGCCTGCGGATTGACAGCGCAGGACATGGGGACGTTAGTAAAAGGATGCGGATCGGGCAACGCCTCAAGACAGAAAAAGCGGCGACGCAATGCTCGCGCCGCCGCCTCTGCGACCCGTCGGGCTAAAAGTGGAAAGCCCTTCGGAAACCGAGTGTTATGCTTAGCTCTGTCGGATCAGGTAGTCGAAGGCAGAAAGCGCAGCTTTGGAACCTTCGCCCATGGCGATGATGATCTGCTTGTACGGCACAGTGGTGGCGTCACCCTCGATTTCGCCTCGCGCCGAAAGATCGATCGCGCCCTTGATCCATTCAGTATTGGGCACAAGACCGATCTGCACGAAGATGCCTTCAAGCTCGACCGTATGCAGTTCCTGGCTCGTACGGTCCTGGTAGACCAGTCCGGTTACCTTTGCACCGTCGCCCAGTACCTCGGTGGTCAGAGCCGAGGTCACAATCGTGACGTTGGGCAGCGAACGCAGCTTGGCCTGCAGCACCGCGTCAGCTCGAAGCTGGCTGTCGAACTCGATAAGCGTCACATGAGCAACGATGCCGGCAAGGTCGATCGCCGCTTCGACGCCCGAATTGCCGCCGCCGATCACTGCCGTGCGCTTGCCCTTGAACAGCGGACCATCGCAGTGCGGGCAATAGGCCACACCCTTGTTGCGGTACTCGTCCTCGCCGGGAACACCCATCTGCCGCCAACGCGCGCCGGTCGAGAGGATCAGCGTCTTCGCCTTGAGGCTTGCGCCATTCTCGAGCTGTACCTCATGCAGTGCACCTTCGCTGCTTGGCAACAGCGCCGTCGCCTTCTGCAGGTTCATCACGTCGACGTCGTACTCCTTGACGTGGCTTTCTAGCTGGGCGGCAAGCTTCGGCCCTTCGGTGTGCTGGACCGAGATGAAGTTCTCGATCCCCATGGTGTCGAGCACCTGCCCGCCGAAGCGCTCTGCCACCACGCCGGTCCGGATGCCCTTGCGTGCGGCATAGATCGCAGCAGCTGCACCGGCCGGACCACCGCCGACGACGAGCACGTCGAACGGCTCCTTGGCGGCAATCTTTTCGGCGGCGCGGGCAGAAGCATTGGTATCCAGCTTGGCGACGATCTGCGCCAGGTCCATGCGGCCCGAGCCGAAGGGCTGGCCATTGAGGAACACGGTCGGCACGGCCATGATCTGGCGCCGCTCGACCTCATCCTTGAACAGTGCGCCATCGATCGCGACATGCGTCACGTTGGGATTGAGCGCTGCCATGATGTTGAGCGCCTGCACCACGTCGGGGCAGTTCTGGCAGGTCAGCGAGAAGAACGTCTCGAAGTGTAGCGGACCGTCAAGGTCGCGCACCTGGTCGAGAAGCTCGGCGTCTTCCTTCGGCGGGTGCCCGCCAACGTGGAGCAGCGCGAGGATCAGAGAGGTGAACTCATGCCCCATCGGCAGACCGGCAAACACGGCTTCCGCCCTGCCCTCGTCTGACCGGATGGCGAAGCTGGGCGTCCGCTCGTCCGTTCCGTCGAAGCGGGCGCTGACCTTGTCCGACTGCGCAGCAATTTCCTCGACAAGCGACCGCATCTCGGCGGACTTGGCGCTGTCGTCCAGAGTGGCGACCAGCTCGATCGGACGGCGCAGGTTGCCGAGATAGGACTTGAGCTGGGCAGTGGTGGCGGCGTCAAGAACGGGCATGGTCATTTCCTTTGGACATTACAGACCGCGCGTCACCGAATGGTCGGCGCACGGGGGATCAGTTCGAATTTGATCGGGATCGTGGAGCCGGCGGGCCGCCCACAAGCGGCACGGCCCGTCTGGTGGCTATGGCAGGACGTTCAACCCCACGCGGTGAGCGCCCTGCCAGAACAATCAGATCTTGCCGACGAGGTCGATCGACGGAGCCAGCGTTTCGGCGCCTTCTTCCCACTTGGCCGGGCAGACCTGGCCGGGATTTTCGCGCCAGTACTTGGCAGCCTTGATCTTGCGCAGCAGTTCCGCAGCGTTGCGGCCCACGCCCTCGGGGGTGATCTCGACCAGCTGGATGGTGCCGTCCGGATCGGTCACGAAAGTGCCACGGTCAGCAAGGCCGACGCCTTCGCGCAAGATGCCGAAGTTGTTCGAGATCGTGTGGTTCTGGTCGCCGAGCATGTAGTAGTTGATCTTGCCGACAGCCGGCGAGGTTTCATGCCATGCCTTGTGGCTGAAGTGCGTATCGGTCGAAACCGAGTAGACTTCGACGCCGAGGCCCTGGAGTTCGCCATAGATGTCGGCAAGGTCTTCCAGTTCGGTTGGGCAGACGAAAGTGAAGTCGGCCGGGTAGAAGAAGAACACGCCCCACTTGCCGAGTACGTCCGCATCGCTGACGTCGACGAACTTGCCTTGGTGGAAAGCGGTTGCCTGGAATGGCTTCAGCTTGCTTCCGACGATCGACATAGACTCAAATCCTTCTCGTTGTGGATTGGTGAACCGGGATACGAATGGTGAGGTAGGGCATGAGCAGTCGAATTTCCAATGAGCAAATTCGCCTTGTTTGATTGATTGGATCGATCAATAGCGGAAATTATATTGCACTTTCCGGATGTCTATGAAGCCGTGACCTAAAGTGCAGGTCCTGATGAATCCCAGGAACGCCGCAATGGCGAGAGCGTTGCGCCGTGCGCGTGCACTTTTTGCACTGCCTGCCGCAATTTCAGCACTTGAAATCCTTTCGCGCCTGAACCAAGTGGCATTTCGCAACGGAACGATTTCGTTCAATTACTGCCGAATGGATCAAAAATGGCCGCCTCGACCGACTCGACACCTGCAGCTGATTCCCATCATACCGGCGAGGGCCGCAAGAAGCTGATCGGTCGTATCGCGCTCGGCGCTCTGGCAGCCGGTGCCTTATACGGTGCCTATGCGCTGTATGAATACGAGACTGTCGGCAAGTTCATGCAGGATACGGAAGACGCCTATGTGAAAGCAGACGGCGTCACCATCAGTTCCAAGCTTGGCGGTTACGTGCGCCGTGTTGCAGTGAGCGACAATCAGGCGGTCGATCAGGGTACTCTGCTGGTCCAGATCGATCCGACCGATTACAACACCCGCCTCGCGCAGAGCAGCGCACAGGTCGACGTCGCCCGCGCCACGGAGGCCACCGCCGTTGCAGCCATTCAGGAAGCACAGTCCGCAGTGGGTCAGGCCCGCGCAGCGCTGCAGGCGTCCCAGCGCGAACTCGCTTACCTGAACGGCGAAGTTGCCCGGATGCGGCCCCTGGTGGCTAGCGGTGCCGAACCGAAGCAGGCGTTCGACCAGCTCGTCGCCAACCGCGACAAGGCTGCGGCAGACGTTGCTGCGAAACAGGCCGGGCTTTCGGCCGCAAGCGATCGCGTGACAAGCGCGCTTGCCCAGGCCGGCCAGAGCGCGGCGCAAATCAAGGCAGCACAAGCCCAGCGCGAGGCTGCCAGCACGGATCTGGAGACGACCCGCATTGCGGCCCCGATCGGGGGCAAGATCGGCAACTCCACCGTGCGCGTCGGCCAGTTCGTACAGCCCGGCCAGCGACTGATGACGATCGTGCCGACCGAAGCGATCTACGTCGAAGCCAATTTCAAGGAAACGCAGATTGGCCTCATGCGTCCGGGGCAGCCGGTAACTGTCCACGTCGACGCGCTGCCCGACGTCGACTTCCACGGCACGGTGGAAAGCATCACGCCGGGCACCGGCGCCAATTTCTCGCTGATCCCGCCACAGAATGCGACCGGCAACTTCACCAAGATCGTCCAGCGAGTCCCAGTCCGCATCCGCATCAATGCTGGTCCTGAATCACGCAAGGTGCTGGTTCCCGGCCTTTCGCTCTCGGTCGAAGTCGACACGCGTTCGGCAAAGTCGGCAATCGAGACGATCCGTAACGAGCAGGATCGGGTTGCGTCGAAGTGAGCCAGTCGGCAGCCATGGATGAGGCGGCAATGCCGCCGGCCGCCGCAAGCGGCGAAAAGGCCGACATCACCGCCTGGCTGGCGGTGGCTGCGGGCGCCATCGGCTCGCTGATGGCGACGCTCGACATTTCCATCGTCAACGCATCGTTGCCGACGATCCAAGGTGAGATCGGTGCTTCGTCGAGCGAAGGCACCTGGATCGCCACCGCCTATCTCGTGGCCGAAATCATCATCATTCCGCTTACAGGCTGGCTCGAACGTGTGTTCGGCCTGCGCCGCTTCCTGCTGATCGCGGCGATCCTGTTCACCGGCTTTTCGGTGATGTGCGGGCTGTCCTCTTCGCTGACAATGATGATCCTCGGTCGTGTCGGCCAAGGCTTCACCGCGGGTGCGATGATCCCGACCGCCTTGACCATCATTGCCACGCGCCTGCCGCCCAACCAGCAGCCGGTGGGAACGGCCCTGTTCGGCCTGACCGTTATCATGGGCCCGGTCCTGGGCCCCTTGGTAGGCGGCTGGCTGACCGAGACGTTCAGCTGGCACTATGCCTTCTTCGTCAACGTGCCGATCAGCCTGATCCTGATCACGCTGTTGCTGGTTGGTCTGCCCAAGGGGAAGATGCAGTTGGGCGAGCTGGTGAACGCTGACTGGTTCGGCGTGATCGGCTTGATCCTTGGCCTGGGCGGCATCACCGTAGTGCTCGAGGAAGGCCATCGCGAGCAGTGGTTCGAATCCGCCCTGATCTGGAAACTCAGCGCAGTCACGCTGCTGGGCTTCATCTTCATCGCCATTGGCCAGTTCAAGGCAACGCGCCCGGTAATCAAGCTGGCCCTGCTTCGCAACAGATCCTTCGCGGCGGTGTTCGTGCTGGCTTTCGTGCTCGGCGCCGTGATGTTTGGCACTGCTTACGTCATCCCGCAGTTCCTGGCGGCGATTGCCGACTACAACGCCATGCAGGCAGGGCGCATCGTTTTCATATCCGGCATTCCCGCAATGATGATGATGCCGCTGTTTCCGATCCTGATTTCGCGCGTCGATCTGCGCGTGATCGTCGGCACCGGGATCGCTCTGCTGGCGATGTCCTGCTACCTCGACGTCACGCTCACTGCGCAATCGCGCGGCGGCGATTTCGTCGAGACGCAGTTGATGCGTGGCCTTGGCACCGTGTTCTGCATGATGTTTTTGAACCAGGCGGCAATCAGTTCCGTTTCCCGCGAGGACGCCGGTGACGCAGCGGGCCTGTTCAATGCAGCGCGCAACCTCGGTGGTTCGGTCGGCCTTGCCCTTCTCGCCACGCTGCAAGATCAGCGCTGGGAGTTCCATCGCTGGACCCTGCACAGTGCGCTCGGCGCGAACGACCTCAACGTTCAGGACTGGGTCGGCCAGCAGGCGATGACCTACGGCGGCGGCCCCGATGGAATGGCGGCCGCACTCCGTTCGCTCGACGGGATGATCCTGCGCGATGCACTCGTCATGGCCTTCAACGATGATTTCATGGCGCTGACGCTGGGTATTCTGCTCGTGTCCCCGCTCGTTCTTCTTCTGCGCCCGCTTCCCAAGGGCTATCACGCAAAGGCTGCGCACTGATGACTGCCTCGCTATCCCTTCGCCGCATCGGCAGCGCCACGATCCTCGCCGCGTTACTGGCAGGCTGCACGACTGTCGGCCCGAACTACAATGGCGCGCCCGAAGCCGCCCCCGTCGCCGCTTCGCGCGGCAAGTTCGTCCGCGCCGGAGAGGCCATGCAACAGACAACGCCTTCATCAAGGTGGTGGGAGAGCCTGGGCGATCCGGTCCTGAACCAGCTGGTCGTCTCCGCTCTTGAAGACAGTCCGGGAATCGCCGTGGCCAATGCCCGCATCGCCCAATCACGCGCGGCTCTTGCTGCCAACCGAACTGCCGCACTGCCGACGGTGAACACATCGTTTGCCGCCCCGTACCTCAACGTTCCGGGCAACATTGCCGGAAACGGTGGCGTGAGGGACGAGATCAACGCCTACAACCTCGGCTTCGATGCCTCATGGGAAATTGATCTCTTCGGCGGCACGCGCCGAAAGGTGGAAGCCGCGCTGGCGCGCGCAGAGGCCGCGGAGGCAGCCTCGGCAGACGCGCGGCTGACACTATCCGCCGAAATCGCCCGTGCCTATGTCGGCCTGCGCGCGCGGCAGGCGATGTTGGCGCTCCAAGATCGGCAGGTGGGCATCGATCGGGAACTGGTCGCGCTGGCGCAACAGCGCTACGCCGCCGGGACGATCCCGCAACAGCCCGTCAACGCAGCCGAGGCTCAGGCGTTCGCCAGCGAGGCGGACGTTGCCAAGTCTCGCGCCGAAATCGCCGTGCTGATGGACCAGATTGCAGTGCTGACAGGCAAGGAGCCTGGAGCACTCGACGCTCTTCTGCAAACTCCGGCACCGGTGCCCCTGCCGCCTGCCGAAGTATCCATCGGCGACCCGGCCAGCCTGTTGCGCAGCCGCCCCGACATTCGCATGGCAGAGCGCCAACTCGCTGCGGCCAATGCCGATGTCGGTGTGAAGATTGCCGACAAGTTCCCCAAAATATCATTCCTCGGGCTGCTGGGTCTTGGCGGCCAAAACATCGGCGACATCTTCGACCCTGCGAACATCGTCGGCATTGCCCTGCCGCAGATCAAGTGGAACCTTTTCGATGGCGGGCGCGCTAACCGCCAGGTCGAAGCCGCCAAGGGCGCCTATGCCGAAGCCGAAGCGAATTACCGTAGGACAGTGCTGACCGCGCTACAGGATGCCGAAGGCTCGCTCGCGCGCTTTGGCGCGCAGCGCGTCGCTTTCGGCAAAGCGCTTGATGCGGAAGAGCGGGCAAGCAAGAACGTCGATCTGCAGCAGCAACGCCTGCAGGCAGGGACCATCGGCAAGCCCGACCGTCTTGATGCAGAGCGGCAAGCGCTGCAGTTGGCGATGGCAACGGCGGCCGCTCGAGCAGAGCTTACGACCGGGTTTATTGCGGTAGAAAAGGCACTTGGCCTTGGCTGGACCGCCGATGCAGCGGCGTCAGGGGCCAATAAATGAAACGAATTCGCCCATTTTATAGTATATTGACTCCAGCCATGCCTGAGGCACTCTATCCACCAGAAACGCCGCAAAGGCGAGAAAGTGGGAAAGATGCGCTGGATTACCGATGCGGGCCTCCGCTTCTGGCAGGCCTATCGCGAAGGACTCGAAATGTCCTGCCCGGTTCACAACCGGATCGCCGAAGCTCTGGCCGACCGGCTGTGCGACCGGGATCAGCCGCATGACACTGCCGCCCTCGCCGCAATCGCCGAGCAGCAAATCACCGTCCACTGATCTTTCAGGCAGTAAGACGGCCACCAAGCGCGGCCGTCCTTCGCTGGAGGAAGCGCAACGTCTCCCTGCGCGAATCCTTGAAGCCGGTTGGGAAGTCCTGCGGGACCACGGCTTCGAAGCCTTCACCTTTGATCGCGTCGCGCGCCATGCGCACATTGGCAAGGCAACGATCTACACGCGCTTTGCCGGCAAACGCGAATTTCTCGAAGCGCTCCTGGCTCACAAGACTATCGAGCGTCGGCTCGAGATCATGAAGCTGGGCGTCGGCCTGCCCATCGTCGAAGCGTTCTGCATCCGCGCCGCCGCCGTGATACGGGTGCTTCATTCGGCGGAAGGCCGGATGATGGAGCGGCTGGTCGACTGGTGCGACCAGGAATTCGGGACTGACGAAGTGAACTACCGCCAGGCGATGTACGCCGATGCCCTTGTCAGTATCTCGGAGGAAATCCGCGAAGCCGCACGAGTGCAGAACCTCGAACTGGTAGATCCTGCACTGGCTGCGGGTTTCTGGTTGGAAGGCCTGCTAGTCGTCCGTGAACAAAGCGAAGTTCGTTTCGGTGCCGGGTAGACCGGGTCTGTCA
>NZ_LSIA01000100.1:0-222 GCF_001556015.1 Novosphingobium sp. CCH12-A3
AGTGCCTGATTCAGAAGTTTCTCAATTCCAGCAATATCTTGCGGTTCGGCGCGTGAGCATTCGGATTGAAGCTATGAGTGCCCATGCGGTTGAAGACGCGATGGACTTTTCCCAGTCCTTGGCAAGGCGTCGGCAGCGGCCAAGCCATGCGAAGGTTCGCTCTACAACCCATCGGCGTGGTAGCACCTCGAAGCCCTTGGCTTTGTCGGAACGCTTGATGAT
>NZ_LSIA01000101.1:0-545 GCF_001556015.1 Novosphingobium sp. CCH12-A3
CACGCTGGGCAGCGTGTCCGCGCTTGGCGGCGACATTGCGGCGACGACCGGGCGGGTGACCTTCGCGTCTGCCAGCGCAAGCGGGCAGGTGCAACTCGGCGGCGTGGTGATCAATGGCAGCACGATCGACGCCGGCACCTCGGTGGTGCTGACCGCGACGAGTGCCATGACCCTCGACACGATCACGGCAGGCACCAGCGTCGCGCTGGGCAGCCGCGACGCAACGGTCAACGCGGTGAATGCCGGAACCTCGGCGACCTACCAGGGGCGCGACATCCGCATTGGCGCGACCGATGCGGGGGCGGCGGTGCTTGTTGCTGCGCGCAACTTCACCTTCGACAGCCTGAGCGCGGGCGAGGGCGTAACCTTGGGTGCCACGCGGGCGATCAGCGGCGGCACGATCACCGCCGGCAGCACGCTCGATCTGACTGCGGCCAGCCTCACGGCGACGAGCGTGCAATCGGCGGGCGACCTGACGCTGACCGTGACTGACACGGCAACGCTGGGCACCGCCACCTCGAGCGGCGGCTCGGTGTTCATCGATC
>NZ_LSIA01000102.1:0-41664 GCF_001556015.1 Novosphingobium sp. CCH12-A3
CCGGCGCGTCTTCCTGCTTCATGCCGACAGTGTGATAGCCGGCATCAACGTGATGCGTCTCGCCAGTCACGCCCGATGACAGGTCGGACAGCAGGTAAAGACCCGCACCGCCCACGTCCTCGATCGTGACATTCCGGCGCAGCGGGCTGTTCAGCTCGTTCCACTTGAGGATGTAGCGGAAATCGCCGATGCCGCTGGCGGCCAGCGTCTTGATCGGACCTGCCGAAATCGCATTCACGCGCACGCCCGAAGGCCCGCAGTCGTTGGCGAGGTACTTCACGCTGGTTTCCAGCGCCGCCTTGGCCACGCCCATCACGTTGTAGTGCGGCACGACCTTTTCCGCGCCGTAATAGGTCAGCGTCAGGATCGACCCGCCGTTCGGCATCATCTCCATGGCCCGCTTGGTCACCGCCACGAGGCTGTAGGCCGAGATGTTCATGGTCATCAGGAAGTTGTCGAGCGTGGTGTCGTAGAACTTTCCACGCAGCTGGTTCTTGTCGGAATAGCCGATGGCGTGGACGATGAAGTCGATCGTCGGCCACTTCGCCTTCAGTGTTTCGAACGTCTGGTCGAGCGCGGCCATGTCGGACACGTCGCATTCGATCAGGAAATCGCTGCCAAGGCTCGCGGCCAGCGGGCGCACGCGCTTCTCCAGCGCTTCGCCCTGGTAGGAAAAGGCCAGTTCCGCGCCGTGTTCGTGAAGCTGCTTGGCAATGCCCCAGGCGAGCGACTTGTCATTGGCGAGGCCCATGATCAGGCCGCGCTTGCCTTCCATAAGTCCAGTCATGCGTCAGTGTTCTCGCTTCTTGTCTCGTTCCCGGCGCTCGTGCGCGATGCGCGTGCGCGATTGTCAGCCTGGCCCAGCATGTCGCGCTCTTCCGGTGTTTCGGCAAGTGCGGCGTTGAGTTCGGCCCCCACCACCATCCCTAAGCCCACCAGCCAGAAAAAGAAAAGGGCGATCATCACCCCGGCGAGACTTCCGTAGGTGAGATCGTACGAAAAGAACGTCCGCAAGGCGGTGGGCAGCAGCGTCGTCACTACAATCCACCAGATCGTCACGAACAGCGCCCCCGGCCATTTCGGATAGCCGCGCCCGCGATAGGCGCCGGGGGTCAGCGAAATGAACAGCAGCCACAGCGCGCCATAAAGAACCACGGCGGGAATGAAGCGCGAAAGGGCCAGGCTGCCGAGGATATCCGCGAATTGCGGCAACCATGCCTCGATGACTTCCTGCGCAGCGCCGATCACGACCTGTGCGAAAATGGCGAAGAGAATGAGGACGACCGACGCCAGCGTGATTCCGGTCGATGCCAGCCGGTATCGCCAGAAGGCATGTTCCCAGCGCGTGCCATAGGCGCGGCGCAGGATGTCCCGGATCGTCTCGACCAGACTGCCCACTGTCCACAGGCCGAAGATTCCGCCGATCCACAGGAGCCAGCCGGTACGCGCTTCGATCACGCTGCGGGCAACCGGTTCGATGGTCGTCGCAACGACCGGAGGCAGGGCGATGAGCACCGTATCGATTGCGGCCGCGCGCTGGCTCGCCTCGCCGATAAACGAGAACAGCGCGGCCCCGGTAATGAAGAACGGGAACAGCGCGATGACGATCATGTAGGCAAGATTGCCGGCATGGATCGAACCGTCATTGAAGACGCCGGTCCACACGCGCTTGATCACTTCCCAGGCCCTGCTCCCTGGGCCTAGCCTTTCGCGGGCCTCGGCAAGTCCGGAGCGCCAGCGCAGCGCTTCGCGCCGCCGTGCTTCGGGCGAAAGATCCGGCATGTCGACAAGCGGGCGGGGCCCCGGCGGGGTCTGGCCGGGAGCGTTCACTCAGACACCAAGCTTGTCACGAAGGTTGCGCATGTCCGCCCAACCCTCGAGACGTGCTTTCAGGTCCCCGTCATCGGCAGGAATGTCGATCTGCAGCGTCACCAGCTGGTCGCCGCGGGTGCCATCCTTGCGGGTGAAGCCCTTGCCCTTGAGGCGCAGCGTCTTGCCGCTCGAACTGCCCGGAGCCACGGTCAGCATGACGGCGCCATCGACTGTCGGCACCTTGACCTTTGCTCCGTTCAGCGCCTCGGCAAGGCTGATCGGCAGGGCGAGCCGGATGTTGTCGCCGTCGCGCTCGTAGAAGGGGTGGCTGCCGATCTCGATAGTGACGATGGCGTCGCCGTTGCCGCCGGGGCCGGGTTCGCCCTTGCCACCCAGCCGCATCTGCTGGCCGCTCTCGAGCCCTGCAGGCAGCTTCAGGTCGATGGTCTTGCCGTCCGACAGGGTGATGCGCTGGTTGGCGCGCGTCGCTGCATCGACGAACGAGACCTGCAGGCGGTAGTTCACATTGGCGCCCTTGGGCGGAGGACCGCGGCGCGCCCCGCCACCCATTCCACCCATTCCACCCATTCCGCCGCGACCGCCGAACAGTCCTTCGAAGATGTCGCCGATATCGACTCCCTCGGCGCCGCCGAAGCCGCCTTCGAAGCCGCCGTCATGGCGGAAACCGCCCTGGTGCCCGCGAAAGCCGCCGCCTCCGCCGAAGCCACCGCCGAACGGGCCGGTCGGATTGCCTTCTGCGTCGATCTCGCCACGATCGAACTTGGCCCGCTTGTCCTTGTCGGACAGCAGGTCATAGGCGCGGGTCACTTCGGAAAAGCGCTCCGCCGCCTTGGGGTTGTCCTTGTTGGTGTCCGGGTGCAGTTCCTTGGCCAGCTTGCGATAGGCGGACTTGATGTCCTTCTCGCTTGCGTTGCGCGGAACCCCCAGGGTGGAATACGGATCGGCCATGGCACTCTAGCTAGGATTTGCAAGCGTTGCCCGCAAGGTTGCCTTTCCTACATCGCAGCAGAAGAGTAGGCCGGTCTCCATGCAATTGATCCCGGTCATGGAAAACCGCTCCCGCCATGCCAGACACCTCATGAAGGCAGGGAGCCCGGTCGTTCAGAAAACCCCGCCGGAAAGTTTTCTCTGGACTGTGTAAACCCCGTAAACCCCTTTCAGGAAATTCCAGTGCAACCTGAACAGACTTCCGACGCGATCCCCCATGCCGATCCGCTCGCGATCTTCGAATCGTGGTATGCTCAGGCGCAGGCCAGCGAGCCCAATGATCCCAACGCCATGGCGCTGGCGACATCTACGCCCGACGGCCATCCCTCGGTGCGCATGGTGCTGCTCAAGGGCCACGGCCCGGACGGCTTCGTGTTCTACACCAACTTCCACAGCCGCAAGGGCGGCGAATTGGCGGCAAATCCCCACGTCGCGCTGCTGTTCCACTGGAAGTCGCTGCGCCGCCAGATCCGCATCGAGGGTTCGATTGCCGAAGTCACGGCTGCCGAGGCCGATGCCTATTTCGCCAGCCGCCATCCCGAATCGCGCCTTGGCTCGGCCGCATCGGACCAGTCGCGCCCGCTGCCGGACCGTCAGGTCTACCTCGACCGGGTCGATGCGTTGCGGCAGCGCTATCCCGATGGCAACGTGCCGCGCCCGGCGCACTGGTCGGGCTACCGCGTAACCCCTGTCGCAATCGAGTTCTGGCAAGACCGCGATTACCGCCTGCACGAACGTCGCCGCTTCGTGGCCGACGGAGCAGGCGGCTGGACCAGCACCCTGCTTTACCCCTAAGGCACCCGCCATGGACATGACCCGCGCCGACACCCACGCCGACCTCAACCGCAAGGCTGCGCTTGCCAGCATTTCGGTGGCGGTGCTTCTCGTCGGCATGAAGGCGTGGGCAGTGCTCTCGACCGGGTCGACTGCCATGCTCGGCAGCCTTGCCGATACCGCGCTCGATCTGGTGGCGAGCCTTGCCACCTTGCTCGGCGTGTGGGTCGCCTCGCAGCCTGACGACCACAACCACCGCTTCGGGCATGGCAAGGCCGAAGCGCTGGCGGCGATGTTCCAGGTCGTGCTGATCTCGATCTCGGCCATCGGCCTTGCCTTCCGTGCGGTCGGGCAGTTCCTCGGGCAGGCGCAAGTGGCCGAGGCGGAGTCGGGCGTCGTTGTCTCGACCATCGCGCTCGGCGCGACCCTGGCACTGCTGGCCTACCAGCGCCACGTCATCCGTCAGACCGGCAGCCTGGCGATCAGCACCGACAATGTGCACTACAAGTCCGACCTGTTCCTCAACCTCGCGGTCATCGCCGCGCTGGTGCTCGACACTTATGTAGGCATCAAGGGTGCCGACGCGGTGTTCGCATTCGGCATCGCGCTATGGCTGGCGTGGGGCGCGTGGGGCGCATCGCAGGAAGCCGTCGATCAGCTGATGGACCACGAATGGCCGCTCGAGAAGCGCGAGCGTTTTCTCGAAGTCGTCGCCCAGCACCCTGAGCTCAAGGGCCTGCACGACTTGCGCACCCGCACCAGCGGCAACCGCGATTTCGTCCAGTTCCACGTCTGGGTCGACGGACGCATGACCGTGACCGAGGCGCACCGTGTTATGGACGAGATCGAGGACAAGCTGATGGCGGAGTTCCCCGGCGTCGAGATCCTCATCCACCCAGACCCCGAAGGGCTGGTCGACGAGGACATGATGGGCGCCGAGAACCTGCTCAGCCCCGGTCCCGATGGCACCAGCCCGGCCATCCTCGCACAGGGTGCGCCGAACACTTGAGGACAGCCGCGTGACCGATTCCCGAGTTCCCTACTTCCACGTCGATGCTTTCACCGCCCGCGCCCTGGGTGGCAATCAGGCGGCGGTGATGATGCTCGATGCCTGGCCTGACGACGCAACGCTTCAGGCGATCGGCGCGGAGAACATGTTCGCCGAAACCGCCTTCCTCGTGCCCGATCAAACCGGCAGGGCCGATTTCGAGCTCCGCTGGTTCACCCCTGCTGTCGAAGTGGCGATGTGTGGCCACGCCACGCTGGCATCCGGGCACGTCGTGCTGGCGCAGGACCCGATGCGGGGCCGTGTCACGTTCTCGACGCGCAAGGCCGGCGTGCTCGAGGTTGCGCGCGATGGCGATCGCTACGTGCTTTCGCTTCCGGCCGTGCCCACGGCTCCCGGTGCGTTCGACGATGCGGTGCCTCTGCTCGGGCCGGGCAAGCCGATCGACGTCTGGCAGGGCGATGGCTACAACATCTTTCATTACGCCACGGCTGACGAAGTCCTCGCACTCGCGCCGGATTTCAAGGCCCTGCTACGGTTCGGCGACACGCAGTTCATCGCCACCGCCGCGGGCAGCGGACATGCCTCGGGCGCAGACATCGTCAGCCGCGTGTTCGTGCCGGGTGGCGGGATTGACGAGGATGCCGCCACCGGATCGGCCCACGCTGCGCTCGCGCCGTACTGGGCAAGCAAGCTCGGGCGCGCGACATTCTCGGCGCATCAGGCCTCGGCACGCGGCGCGGACTTCGTCTGCCGCCTCGAAGGTGACCGCGTGTTGCTGGGCGGCGATTGCGTGACCGTGGTCGAGGGGCTGTTCCGCCTGCCGTGAAGCCTCAGCGGTAGAGCGCCACAACGTCCGCCAGGCCGTCCACCAGCGGGGCCAGCTGTTCGTCCGGCGTCTTGCCGAGGCGCACCACGGTAAGCCCGCGGCTCGGGCTGACGATCACGTACTGGCCAAGATGGCCGATGCAGGCGAACAGGTCCTTAGGGCCACGATCGGGAAACAGCGAGGATTCGCCGTTCGTAGGGGTTCGGTTGAGCCAGATCTGCGCGCCGTACTGCGCCTCGCGCGGTGAGGGCGTGACCATGAACTCGATCCACTGCCGCGGGATGATCTGCGCGCCCTTGACCGAGCCCTTGTTGCGCAGAAACTCGCCGAACTTTGCCCAGTCGCGCGCGGTGCCGTGGATCAGCGAACCGCCGATCAGCGTGCCCGCGGCGTCGAATTCGGGCAGCATCGATTTCATGCCAGCCGGTTCGAACAGGCGGGTGCGCAGGTAATCGGCCACGGCCTGACGGCGATTCTCCGGGTTCGGCGCGGGCGAGAGCACGCGCGCTGCGAGATCGGCGAGGATCACGCTGGTCGCCGAAGAGTATTCGAACTTGCGGCCGGGCTCCGCTTCGAGCGGCTGGTCCTCGGCATAGCGCGCCATGTCGTCGCGACCGTCGAGGAACAGCATGCGCACTTCGTCGGATTCGTAGACCGGATCGATCGCTTCGGAATGGCGCAGGCCCGACCGCATCTGCAGCAACTGGCGAAGCGTGATCTCGCCGCGCGGATCGCCGGGGCGCTGCCACGCCGGAACCGGCGCGGTCTCGTCCAGCCGCAGGCGCCCATCGGACACGAGCATCCCGATCATCACGCCGGTGACCGACTTGGCCATCGACCAGCTGACGAAGCGGGTATTCTCGTGATAGCCCTCGGCGTATCGCTCGGCGACGATGCGGCCGTTCTTCATCACGATGACGGCGCGCGTCTCGCCCATCTCTGGCGCGAACAGGGCGTCGACCGCGCGGGCCAGCTTTTCGCGACCGGTGCCGGGGTCCTTGACCACCGCCTTCATCGCTTCTTCCGAGATGGGCGGCGGACCTTCGGCCTCATTCGTCCCCCGCGAACAGCCAGCCACGGCTGGCAGCAGCGCAAGGGTCAGGATAAGGGAGAGCGAGCGGCGGGCCATCGGGCCAGTCCTTTCGACCAGAATCGGCAGTCATGGCAACCGGCAACCACAGTTCCCCCACAGCTCCGTCATTGACGATCGCACCCAAACGCAGCTGGCGCTGGCGCGCGCTGCTGATCGCACTGGCTCTGCTGCTTGCGGTGCTGGCGACGTTCTGGACCGCAATTCGCGGCTATGCGACGACCGGGGCAAGCTATGGCGCGCGCGTGGCATGTTCGTGCCGCTTCGTCGGCGGGCGCGAACTGTCGGATTGCCGCAAGGATTTCGAGCCGGGAATGGAACTGGTGTCCCTGAGCGAGGATGCCGAGGCCAAGAGCGTGACAGCGCGCTTCGCCCTGCTGTTCAGCCAGACCGCAACCTATCGCAAGGGGCCGGGCTGCGTGCTCGAGCCGTGGAAGAAATAAGGCGCAAGAATTGAAGCTTCAGGCGTCCCAACGCTCGGTCGAATCGATCCAGCCGCCGCCGACCACCCGCTCGCCCGCATAGAGCACAGCGGCCTGCCCCGGAGCGACGCCGTACTCGGGCTGCATGAAGCGGATCGTTGCGCTGGCGCCTTCGCCGAACGGACCTTCCAGTTCGACCGGTACGGGCTTTGCCAGCGAGCGCACCTTTGCCGTCAGCGGTCCCGCCGGGAGCGGGCCGATGCGGTTGGTTTCCGTGATCTTCGCGCGGCTGACTGCCAGCATCGGACGCGGCCCCACCAGCACGCGGCGCTGCGGCGCATCGAGACCGATCACGTAGAGCGGTTCGGGCTGTCCGCCGATCTCGAGGCCGCGCCGCTGGCCCACGGTATAGTGGATGATGCCGCGATGGTGCCCGAGCACTCCGCCACTGGCAGCATGGACGATCTCGCCGGGCGCGTCGCCTTCGGGCCGGACCGACCGCACGATCTTCGCATAGTCGCCATCCGGCACGAAGCAGATGTCCTGGCTGTCGGGCTTGGCGGCGACGACGAGGCCCATGTCCTCGGCGATGCGGCGCGTTTCGGTCTTCGGCAGGCCGCCCAGCGGGAAACGCAGGAAATCGAGCTGGGCCTCGGTCGTGCCATAGAGAAAGTAGGACTGGTCGCGCGCCGGATCGAACGCACGGTGGAGTTCGGGGCCGTCGGCACCGACCACGCGGCGCACGTAGTGACCGGTCGCCAGGCAATCTGCACCCAATTCGCGGGCCATCGCCAGAAGATCGGTAAACTTCGGTCCCATGTTGCAGCGAACGCAGGGAATCGGAGTCCGACCGTTGAGATAATCATCGGCAAAGCGCTCGACGACTTCCTCGCGGAAGCTGGATTCGTGGTCGAAGACGTAATGGGCGATGCCCAGGCGGTCGGCCACGGCACGTGCATCGCGGATGTCGTCACCGGCGCAGCATGCGCCCTTGCGCCCGGTCGCCGCGCCATAATCGTAAAGTTGCAGGGTAATGCCGATCACTTCGGCCCCGCTTGCCGCAGCAATTCCCGCCACGACCGAACTGTCGACGCCGCCGGACATGGCAACGACGATGCGCCGCGCCTTGACCGGTTGGGGCAGGTCGAAGAGGTCTGGAAGTGTTGCCGTGTCGAGCATGAGGCGCGCCATAGTCGGTTTGGCGCCGCAGCGCAAAGCGTGCGGCAGGAACACGGATTCGGACCGTCACAAGATTAACAACAATTAAACGGCCCCTTTACCGGACCTTAGCCATCTCGCGCCTAGAAGCACCGCGATGGATATGAGTTTGAACGATCATGCGGCGTTTTTCGGCGGCGATACGGTTTCGACAGCCGGGTCCGGGTTGCGTCCGCTGTCGTGGCACGGGCTGTGCGCCCGCATCGCCGCAACGCAGGATCTGCGCCGATCGATGTGTGCGGAAGGCGAAGATGGGCTCGCCGAGGAAGGTGGCAGTTTCCACAGACTCACCGCCGCCTTCATTGCGTCGAACGTATGGGGCAATCCACCGCATGAACGGGTCGTTAACCCTAAGTCTTCAGCGAATGGCAAAGCAGGACTGGGCACATTCGCCGCCGATATGACCGTGACGCGGCAAGGCCGCGCCGAAGCACGAGACTGACATGATCGAGAACCAGAAAATCCGTCCGGCACAAGTCATCGGCCCGCTCGGCGAACCCCTGACGCTCGACAGTCTGCCGCCTGCCAACACCACGCGCTGGGTGGTCCGGCGCAAGGCGGAAGTCGTAGCGGCAGTGAACGGCGGGCTCCTGACCATCGACGAGGTCTGCGAGCGCTACAACCTCACGCTCGAGGAGTTCGCATCGTGGCAGCGCGCGGTCGACCGCTCGGGCATGCAGGGCCTGCGCGTGACCCGGATCCAGCATTATCGCGACCTGTACGAGCGACAGCTCAAGTATTGATCGCAACAACCAGCTCCATCCGCGGCGGCCGCTTCCTTCGGGAGGCGGCCGTTGTTCTTTGGGGCATCTGTTCCGTTGTTCGCTTGCACTGCAAAGGTATCCGGCGGGTTACAAAAAGTTACAGGTGCAAGAAAGACACGGTGTCCATTTCGGCATAAGTCCTTCGTCGAGACGGAATTGCGCCTCGTCGGAAGGGTAGCTATTGCAATGCAATGACCTGCCATACGGCGGTGCCGCATGCTTGCGGCAAGTGCGTTATGAATGTAACACACCTACTCGAATTTCAAGGGGCCTGCCCTCGCCCCGCCGCGGGACGAAGGCATTGACGAACATGAACTACGAAACGACGATCAACGCCGACAATACCGTCTCGCCCGCTTTTGACGGAGAGGGCGATGGTCGGCTGTCGTCCCGACGCATCTGGATCATCGGTGCAGCGGTTCTGGCGGTTCTGGCAGCAGCGTGGTTTCTCATGCACCGGGGCGATGGCAATGCCGCTGCCGATGCGCAGGAATCGCAGGCGCAGGTCGTGACCGTCGTGGTGCCCGGTACCACCACCATCGCTGGAACCATCACGGCCAGCGGCACGATTGCCGCGAGGCGCGAGATGCCGGTCGGGGTTGCCGGGGAAGGCGGGCAGATCGTGCAGGTGCTGGTGGATGCGGGCGACTGGGTCCGTGCAGGCCAGGTTCTCGCTGTGATCGACCGGTCGGTCCAGGGCCAGCAGATCGCGAGCCAGGCCGCCAATGTCGAAGTGGCCGCCGCCGATGCCCGGCTGGCACAGGCCAACCTCGATCGTGCGCTGAAGCTGGTGGAGCGCGGATTTATCTCAAAGGCAGACATCGACCGGCTCACCGCCACCCGCGATGCCGCCAATGCACGGGTGCGGGTGGCAAGGGCCAGCCTTGGCGAACTCGGTGCCCGCGCTGCGCGTCTGAATATCGTCGCGCCGGCGGCGGGTCTTGTCCTGACGCGTGCGGCCGAACCGGGCCAGATCGTTACCCCGGGTTCTGGCGTTCTGTTTTCCATGGCGCGTGACGGGCAGATGGAAATGCAGGCCCGCCTTTCGGAATCCGACCTTGCGCGTCTTGCGGTGGGCGCGAGCGCGGAAGTCACGCCTGTCGGCACCGACCGCAAGTTCTCGGGTCAGGTCTGGCAACTCTCGCCGACGATCGACCAGACAAGTCGCGAAGGGATCGCGCGCATTGCCCTTGCCTACGACAAGGTCCTGCGCCCCGGCGGCTTTGCCACCGCAACGCTGGTTTCCGGGACAACGAACGCGCCGCTTCTGCCGGAATCGGCCATCCTCAGCGACGATAAGGGGTCCTACGTCTTCGTCATCGACCAGGATGACAAGGCGGTTCGCCGCCCGGTGAAGACCGGTCAGGTCAGTGCGAAGGGCATCGCCGTCGTCGAGGGCCTTTCGGGCCGCGAGCGGGTGGTGCTGCGGGCCGGCGGCTTCCTCAATCCGGGGGACAAGGTCCGGCCGGTCGTTCAGAAATAAGGGCTGGCGATGAACTTCCAGAACATCTCGGCCTGGTGCATCCGCAACCCGGTCGTACCCATCGTCCTGTTCCTCGGGCTTACGCTCGCTGGCCTCGTCTCGTTCATGCAGATGAAGGTCCAGGACAACCCGGACATCGAATTCCCGGTCGTCATCGTGCAGATCAGCCAGCCCGGCGCTGCTCCGACGGAGATCGAGAACCAGATCACGCAGCGTGTCGAATCGGCCGTGCGATCGATCGCCGGTGTCGACACGCTGACGTCGACTGCCTCCGAAGGCAGCAGCCAGACGCAGGTCCAGTTCAAGATCGGCCAGGACATCAACGCCGCGGTCAACGAGGTCAAGAACAAGGTCGACCAGATCCGTTCCGACCTGCCCGAGGGCATCCTCGAGCCGCAGGTGTTCAAGGTCGAGACCTCATCCAACCCGATTGCCTACTTCGCGGTCGCGGCGGACGACATGACCATCGAGCAGCTCTCGTGGTTCATTGACGATACGATCGCCAAGCGCCTGCTGACCGTGCCCGGCATGGCCGAGGTCAGCCGTTCGGGCGGGGTCAATCGCGAGATTGCCGTCACGCTCGATCCGATGAAGATGACAAGCCTCGGCGTCACTGCAAGCCAGGTCAATGCAGCGCTGCGCCAGGTCAACATCAACGCGGCAGGCGGCAAGACCGAAGTGGCCGGCTCGCGCCAGTCGGTTCGCGTCCTCGGCAATGCGAAGACCGCGTACGAACTGTCGCAGACCGAGATCAGCCTCAGCGGCAATCGCACGGTGCGTTTGGCCGACGTTGCCGATGTCAGCGATTCCTATAGCGAACTGACCTCGATCGCGAAGTTCAACGGCAAGCCTGTCGTGACCTTCTCGTTTTCGCGTGCGCGCGCGGAGTCCGACGTGTCCGTCTATGACGGTGCGCTCAAGGAAATGGAGAAGATCAAGCAGGAGCAGGGCGGCAAGATCCACTTCGAGCTCCTGTTTACCTCGGTCATCCAGACCAAGGATCAGTACCGTTCGTCGATGAACGCGATGGTCGAAGGCGCTGTCCTGGCGGTGGTCGTGGTGTTCCTGTTCCTGAGGGACTGGCGCGCGACGATCGTGTCGGCGCTGGCCATTCCCCTGTCTTCGATCCCCACGTTCTGGGTCCTTGACCTGATGGGCTTCACGCTCAACCAGATGTCGCTTCTGGCGCTGGGGCTTGTCGCGGGCGTACTGGTCGATGACGCGATCGTCGAGATCGAGAATATCGTCAGACACATGCGAATGGGCAAGACCGCCTATCAGGCGGCGATCGACGCCGCCGACGAAATCGGTCTCGCGGTTGTGGCGACGACGTTCTCCATCGTAGCCGTGTTCTTTCCCGTGGCGCTCATGCCCGGCGTATCCGGCCAGTTCTTCAAGAACTTCGGCCTGACCGTGGTCATCTCGGTCCTGTTCTCGCTGCTGGTCGCGCGCATGATCACCCCGATGATCGCGGCCTATTTCCTGCAGGCGCACGGCGAGGCGGAGCATGGCAGCGGGCCGTGGATGGACAAGTACATGAAGGTGCTGGGCTGGTCGCTCGATACCTCGAAGGCGAGGGCCTACCGCGCCGAGCATCCGCGCCGCCGCTTCCGCGCGCGCTTGCGCGACCACCGGTTGTGGATGATGGGCATCGGGGCCGGTGCCTTCGTGCTGACCATCGTCATGTTCATGTCGATCCCGGCACAGTTCTTCCCCGACGCCGACAGCGATTCGAGCACGGTCACCATCGAAATGGTCCCGGGCACGACCTTGCAACAGACCGAGCGCAAGGTGGGCGAGGTCGTCGACCTGCTCGCCAAGCAGCCCGAGGTGGAATCGCAGCTGGCCTCGGTGCGGGAGGGGCGCGGCAACATCTATGTCAACCTCCGGCCCGACCGCGAACGGACGAGCCTGGTCTTCGAACGCGAATTGACCCCGCAATTGCAGTCCATCTCGGACATCCGGGCGAACTTCCAGGCCCAGGGGCCGAGCGGTCCCGGTGGCGGTTCGGGCCGACCGATCAGCATCATGCTGGCCGGGTCCGATCCAGAATTGCTGCAGAAGACCGCACAGACGCTGGTCGATCAGATGAGCACGCTGCCGCTCGTCGTGGCCCCGCGCATCAGTGCCGACTTGCGCCGGCCTGAAGTGATCATCAAGCCAAGGCTTGATCTTGCGGCGAGCCTCGGCGTGACAACGCAGACGCTGAGCCAGGTGATCCGCATCGCGACTCAGGGCGAAATCGACCAGAACAGCGCCAAGTTCTCGCTGTCCGATCGTCAGGTTCCGATCCGCGTGAAGTTGCCGGAAGCCTCGCGCCGGGACCTTTCGACGCTGGAGAACCTGCCGGTTCCGACCGCTTCGGGTGGATCGGTTCCGCTGTCGCGCGTGGCCGAGATCGAATTCGGTTCGGGGCCGACGCAGATCCAGCGCTACAACCAGAGCCGCCGCGTCTTTGTCGGTGCGGACTTGCCTCCGGGCGTGGTCAAGGGCGATGCAATGAACGCCATCGCGAAGCTGCCCGTAATGCGAAATCTGCCGCAGGGCGTTTCCAACACTGCGGCAGGCGAAGACAAGTTCCAGGCCGAGCTGATGTACAATTTCGTCATCGCCGTCGCTTCGGGCATCTTGCTGGTGTTTTCGGTACTGGTGCTGCTCTACCACCGCTTCATCTCGCCGCTGGTGAACATGGGGTCGCTGTTCCTCGCCCCGCTGGGCGGCTTGCTGGCGATCGGCCTGATGGGGCAGGCGCTGTCTCTGCCCGTGTTCATCGGCATTCTCATGCTGTTCGGCATCGTGGCGAAGAACTCGATCCTGCTGATCGACTTCGCGATCGAGGAGATGGCCACCGGGAAGGCCAAGCTCGAGGCCATTACCGAAGCCGGGCACAAGCGTGCGCAGCCGATCATCATGACCACCGTGGCCATGGTTGCCGGCATGATCCCGACCGCGGTTTCGGTCGGCGGCGATGGTGGATGGCGTGCTCCGATGGGCGTCGTGGTGATCGGCGGGCTCACGCTGTCCACGGCCTTGACACTGCTGATCGTGCCGGCGGGCTTCAGCCTTGCCGACGGTCTCGAGAAGCGCGTCGGGCCATGGCTCGCCCGCAAGGTTCTCGGGCATGAGCCGGCACCAAGGCCCGTTGCCAAGCCGATTGTACCAGCCACGCGGAACGAACCGCAGCACGAGGCATTTCCGGCGGAGTGACCGCCAGATCGCAACAGCCCGTCGAAGCAGCGCCTTCGAACCCCAGCGGACCCGTCCGCATCGGTAGAGGGCGCGCCATGCCAGTGGTGGTTGATCGTGCCCGGCGGATGCGTATCGTCGCCACCTGCCTGCTGGTGGCGATGGCGCTGATCTATGTTGCCACTCGACGGTATGAGGGACTGCATCCGGCAATCGGCTTCATCCGGGCCTTTGCCGAAGCGGCGATGGTCGGTGGCCTGGCGGACTGGTTTGCGGTAACCGCGCTGTTTCGGCATCCGCTCGGGCTGCCAATCCCGCACACGGCGATCATACCCGAAAACAAGGACCGCATCGCCGATACGATGGCATCGTTCCTGCAGGCCAATTTCCTGACTCCGCAGGTTGTCGCGCGCCGCATGGGGGCGGTCAACGCCGCCGCCGCCGCCGGTGCGTTTCTGTCCGATCCGCGGACGGGGGAAAGCCGCTTGCGCGATGGCGCGGCAGGGTTGCTGGCCGATGTGCTGGAATCGCTCGATCCCGATGAACTTGGCGGTCTTGCCAAAGGCGCATTGCGGACGCAGCTGGAGAAGCTGGAACTGGCGCCATTGCTGGGCCAGCTGCTGGGCGCGGCAATCGCCGATGGGCGGCACATGCCGGTCATCGAAAGCCTGATCCGCAAGGCTGCAGAGACGATCGAGGCAAACGAGCCTCTCATCCAGTCAACCATTCACGAGCGCGCCAACACGATCCTGCGCTGGACAGGCCTTGATGAAAAGCTGGCGAATGCCATCCTCGATGGCCTTTACAAGCTTCTGGCCGAAACGCTGGTCGTCCCCGACCACCCGTTGCGCCGCAAGATCGAGGAAGGTCTGGCAACGCTTGCCGACGATCTGGTGAACGACGCCGATATGCGCGCGAAGGTCGAACGGATGAAGCACGAGGTGCTGGCCAATCCCGCATTCGGCCGGTGGCTGGACGGATTGTGGGAACGTGGCAGGATGCGCCTCCTGCAGGTCGTCCGCAACCCGCGCGGCGCGCTGGGCGGCCAGTTGGGGGCAAGCCTTGCCGAGCTTGGCAATGCGCTGCAGCGCGATGTGCGACTGCAGAAGGTGGTCAATCGCTTTGCCCGGCGGACGCTGGTCGGCGTGTCGACGCGCTACGGCGCGCAGATCGTGCGGCTCGTGTCCGAAACCGTGAAGCGGTGGGACGCCCGCACCGTGACTGATCGCATTGAAGGGGCGGTCGGCCGGGACCTGCAGTTCATCCGCATCAACGGCACCCTGGTCGGTGGACTCGTTGGCCTCGTGTTGCATGCGATGGACGTAATGTTGTGAACGAGCTGCCGCAGTTGGAGACGGATCGGCTGATCCTCAGAGTGCCGGGGCGCGACGATTATCTTCTCCTGCGCGATCTTGTCGCCGATCCCGAAGTGCATCGGTTCCTCGGGCCTCGGCCGGAAGACCCTACCACAGACATGTTTTCGCGTGCCCTGCGCGGGGCTGGCTCATGGCAGCTCTACGGCTACGGCATGTTTCTCGTGCACGAGAAGGGCAGCAATGCCTTCGTCGGGCAAATGGGCCTGTTCCATTCACTGCGCGGCTTCGGCAAGGGGCTTGATGACGTGGTCGAGGCAGGGTGGATCGTGGCGCGGACCTTCTGGGGCCGTGGCTATGCAAGAGAAGGCATGGAGGCGGCGCTGGACTGGTTCGACCGCACTCATGAGCCGCGCCGCATCGCTTGCATGATCGAGCCTGAGAACCATTCGTCCGTGCGACTGGCCGAGCGTCTTGGCTTCGTTCGTTATGACGAACATACCTTCGAGGACGAAGCGGCTGTCGACCTCTACGAGCGGGTCATAGAGAGCTGACTGCAGGAGACGGCACTCCAGAGGGATGGGCTAGATTGCCGGCGAGCAGGCGCGCAGCCTGTCGCTGGAGTTCCTCGATGGGGAAGGGCTTGGTCAGGACCGCGGTTCGATCCTCCAGACGGGCATCGTTCTGCAGCACTACGCTGTCGGCGTAACCTGTCACGAACAGGACGCCTAGATCAGGCAGGCGGCGGCGCGCCTCGTCGGCAACCTGTCGGCCGTTGAGCCCGCCTGGCAGGCCCACGTCGGTGACAAGCAGGTCGATATCGGGGTAGCGATCAAGCACGGCGAGCGCCGCTGCGCCATCGGCAGCTTCGATGCAGCGCATGCCGATCATGGCCAGCGCGTCGAGCATCATCATGCGCACGGTAGGTTCGTCGTCCACGACCAGCACGGTGGCATCGGGCGGCGTATCGAGGCCACGGATGTCTGCGTGCTCCACGACATCTTCGAGCGCAGCATCGTGCCTCGGCAGGTAGATCCGCACTTGCGTGCCCACGCCCTGCGTCGAACGGATCCGGACAATGCCGTTGCTCTGGCGTGCAAAGCCGTAGACCATTGACAGGCCCAGGCCTGTTCCCTTGCCCGTGGGCTTGGTCGTGAAGAAGGGTTCGAACACGCGGTCGAGATCTTCGTCGGCAATGCCCACGCCGGAGTCGGACACGGTGAACGTCATGTAGTCACCGGATGGAAGACCCCGGCTGCGCGCATCGTCCTCGTCCAGCGCGAGATTGAGCGTCGAGATGGCAAGCGTGCCGCCGTCCGGCATCGCGTCGCGGGCATTGATGCACAGATTGAGCAGTGCGTTCTCGAGCTGGTTGGCGTCTACCAGCGCGAGCCAGAGTGCAGGATCGAGATCGGTTTGCACGGCAATCTGCGGCCCCATGGTGCGCCGGACGAGTTCGATGAAGTCCTCGATCAGGCGATTGGCATGTGTTGCCCGCGGCGACAGGGTCTGGCGACGGGAAAACGCAAGCAACCTGTGGGTCAGTGCTGCAGCGCGTTGTGCGGCGCCAAGCCCTGCTTCGACATAGCGTGGCACCTCGTCACTGCGGCCTTGGTTCACGCGCCGGCCTACCAGCTCGAACGCGCCGGTTATACCTGCCAGGAGGTTGTTGAAATCGTGCGCGAGGCCACCGGTCAACTGGCCCACCGCTTCCATTTTCTGCGCCTGGCGCAGGGCGTTCTCGGCCTGCTCACGCTGCGCGAGCGCATCGGCAATCCGCTGTTCGAGCGTTTCATTGAGCTGGTGCAAGGCGCCTTCGGCCCGGACCCTCTCGGTCACGTCCTTGAACAGGACCGCGACCAGCCGATCCTCGAACGTGCCGATGCGGAACGACGAAACCTCGAGGTGGCGGTTGGTTGCGACCAATTCGTTGCGGAACCGGATTGGCTCGCCCGTGTGCAGCACCTTGCCGTAGAAGGCGATCCAGTCATCGGCCTCGTCAGGCACCATGTCGCGCAAGTGCTGCCCGACTACGTTCGGAATTCCGGTGTGCCGCTCGTAAGCAGGGTTGGCGAGGACGTGGACATAGTCACTGAGGGGGCCGTGGGGCCCATCGAGGAACTTGATGACGCAAAAGCCATCGTCCATGTTCTCGAACAGGATGCGATAGATCTCATGGCCGACAGCGGGCGCGCGGAAAGACGGATCCGCTACGGCGACGCCGTCTTTCACGGATGGATCGATTCAGGCGAGCAGGATTGGGCGCAGTCCATCGCATGCCAAACGCAGTTCATCGCAGCTTGTTCCCGCGTCCTGCCAAAAGGGGCGGGAAAACGAAAAAGGCCGGAAGGATTGCTCCTTCCGGCCCAATTCGTGTCAGCTTGAACAGGCGTGGACTTAGAAGTCCATGCCGCCCATGCCGCCCATGCCGCCCATCGGCGGCATCGCGGGCTTGTCGTCCGGCTTCTCGCTGATCGCCGCTTCGGTGGTGATCAGCAGGCCCGAGACCGAGGCAGCGTCCTGCAGGGCAGTGCGCACGACCTTGGTCGGGTCGATCACGCCGGCAGCCTTGAGGTTCTCATAGGTGTCGGTCGCGGCGTTGAAGCCCTGGTTCTCGTCGTTCTCGCGCAGCAGGTTGCCGGCGACGACAGCACCGTCGTGACCCGCGTTTGCAGCGATCTGACGGATCGGGGCCTGGATCGCGCGGCGCACGATGTCGATGCCCTTGGTCTGGTCGTCGTTGGCGCCCTTGAGGCCGTCGAGAGCCTTGGTCGCATAGAGCAGCGCGGTACCGCCGCCCGAAACGATGCCTTCCTCAACCGCAGCGCGGGTGGCGTGGAGAGCGTCGTCGACGCGGTCCTTGCGCTCCTTCACTTCGACTTCGGTCGCACCGCCGACCTTGATGACGGCAACGCCGCCAGCAAGCTTGGCCAGACGCTCCTGCAGCTTCTCACGGTCGTAGTCCGAAGTGGTGACTTCGATCTGCGCACGGATCTGCTCGACGCGGGCCTTGATCTCGTCGGCCGAACCGGCACCGTCGACGATCGTGGTGTTGTCCTTGTCGATGGTGACCTTCTTGGCCTGGCCGAGCATGGCGAGCGTGACGCTCTCCAGCTTGATGCCGAGGTCTTCGGAGATCATTTCGCCGGCGGTCAGCGTGGCGATGTCGCCCAGCATGGCCTTGCGACGGTCACCGAAGCCCGGAGCCTTGACGGCAGCGATCTTGAGGCCACCGCGCAGCTTGTTGACGACGAGGGTCGCCAGCGCTTCGCCTTCGATGTCTTCGGCGATGATCAGCAGCGGGCGGCCCGACTGCACAACCGCTTCGAGGATCGGCAGCATCGCCTGGAGCGACGAGAGCTTCTTCTCGTGGATCAGGATGTACGGGTTCTCGAGCTCGACCGTCATCTTTTCCGGGTTGGTGATGAAGTAGGGCGAGAGGTAGCCGCGGTCGAACTGCATGCCTTCGACGACATCGAGTTCGAATTCGAGGCCCTTGGCCTCTTCCACGGTGATCACGCCTTCCTTGCCGACCTTTTCCATCGCCTCGGCGATCTTCTGGCCGACTTCGGTGTCACCGTTGGCCGAGATGATGCCGACCTGGGCGATTTCGGCCGAGCCTGCGACCGGGGTCGAACGCGCCTTGAGGTTCTCGACGACCTTGCCGACGGCGATGTCGATGCCGCGCTTGAGGTCCATCGGGTTCATGCCCGCAGCAACCGCGGTCATGCCTTCGCGAACGATCGCCTGGGCGAGAACGGTCGCGGTGGTGGTGCCGTCACCGGCCGCGTCATTGGCCTTCGAGGCCACTTCGCGCAGCATCTGGGCGCCCATGTTCTCGAACTTGTCCTTGAGTTCGATTTCCTTGGCGACCGAAACACCGTCCTTGGTGATGCGGGGCGCGCCGAAGCTCTTGTCGATCACGACGTTGCGGCCCTTGGGGCCCAGCGTGACCTTCACCGCGTCGGCGAGGATGTCGACGCCGCGCAGAATGCGTTCACGAGCGTCGCGCGAAAAGCGTACGTCCTTGGCAGCCATTTCTCGTTCCTTTGAATGTCTTGAGTTGATTCAGGAAATCCGGGGTTCGGCTCAGCCGATCACGCCCAGGATGTCCGATTCCTTCATGATCAGCAGGTCTTCGCCCGAAACCTTGACTTCGGTGCCGGACCACTTGCCGAACAGGACGCGGTCGCCGACCTTGACGTCGAGCGGGGTGATCGTGCCGTTTTCGGCGCGAGCGCCGGTGCCGGTGGCGACGATCTCGCCCTCAGCGGGCTTTTCCTTGGCGCTGTCGGGGATGATGATCCCGCCGGCAGTCTTTTCCTCGGCTTCGACGCGGCGTACGAGCACGCGATCGTGCAGCGGACGGAAAGTCATGGGTTGCTCCCTCTTCCAAGTTAAAAAATGAGCCTTGGCACTCTCAAGGCGAGAGTGCCAGCGGGCGGCATATGGGTGCCGGTGGAAGGGGCGTCAATGGGTCTGGCGCAGATTCTTTTCACGCAGATGAACAAATCGGCGAAGCGCACCGTCAGGCCGGCAGGAGCCCCAGCTTCGCGCGGTTTGCCCAGCGCCAGTGCATCAGTCCGGCAACGAAGATCAGCCCGACAAGCAGGCCGAACCACACGCCCAAGCCACCAAAGCCGGTAAACAGACCCAAGCCCAGCGCCGTGCCCACGCCTGGCACCCAGTAGCCGAAGATTGCGATGAGCATTGGCACGCGGGTGTCCTGCAATCCCCGCAGCTGGCTGGCCCCGACTGCCTGCGCGCCATCGAACAGCTGGAATGCAGCTGCAACCATCATGTACTGCAGTGCCAGCGCCACGACCGTCGCGTTCTGTGGGGCAGCAGGGTCAATGTAGAGCTGCAGGAGCTGAAGCGGGAACAGCAGCATGACGGCGGCCGACAGGGCCATGAAGCCAATGCCGAGTTGAGTCGCCACCCGGCCAGCTAGGGCGATGGCCGGGTTGTCGCCCGCGCCATAAGCGAGGCCGACGCGGATCGTCGCCGCCTGGCCGACGCCAAACGGTACCTGAAAGGCGATTGCCGCGAATTGCAGGGCCAGCGTATGTGCGGCCAGCTCGACTTCGCCGATTCTGCCCATCAGGAAGGCCGCGCCGTTGAACATGCCGGCCTCGGCGATGATCGTGCCGCAGATCGGCAGGCCGATCTTCAGAACATCCGCGAACCGCGTCCATTCGGGCTTCCACCACCGGCCAAGCAGGCGATAGCGGTGGAGCCTTCGATCGAAGCGTATCACGACGACGAACGCCAGCAGCATCGCCACGCTGGTCAACACGCTGGAGATCGCGGAACCAAGCAGGCCCAGTTCGGGCGCCCCCATGTGGCCGAAGACGAAGAGCCAGTTTCCCAGAGCATTGATCGCCACCGCCATGCCGGTGATCGCGGTGCCGATGCCGGGCCTGCCGAGCGTTGCTACAACGGTGCGGAGAAGCGCTGCAAGGACTGCGGGAATCGCGGCCCACATCAGCACCTGCAGGAAGGGAACGGCGCGCGCGATCACGCCAAGGTCCTGCCCGGTGATGCGCATCAGGGGCCCGCCGAGCATGCACACACCGATCGCGACGAGGGAGGCAAGCAGGCCAGCCCAGGCAGCCATGCGCACCGTGCGGCGCACTTCGCGAACTGCGTGCCGCCTTCGCCCAAGTTCCGCCGCGATCAGTGGCGATGCGGCACCGACGAGGCCCGTCAGGCTCCATACCAGCAGACCGAACAGCGAAACCGACAGCGACGAGGCTGCCAGCGCTTCCGGCCCGAGCCGCGCCACGAACACGACATCGACCGCGAAGACTGCCATCTGCAGGAGGTTGGCACCGACAAGCGGCGCGGCGAGCCGCAGCATCGCCCGCAGTTCGTCGATCCATCTGTGAGGCGGCCGTTCAAACATGGGACGCGCGGTGTAGGGCCGGGGGGCCCGGAAGGAAAGCGCTGTGTGACCGAGTCGCGGCAGGCCATGGCGCCACGCGGTCCAAGGGCCGTGGGCAGAAACTCCGCCATGAGCCAAGCGCCGTCACAAATCCATGATATATGTGGATTTCATGCGGCTTGATGTCACAAATCATGTCCGCGTGGCGGCAATGGTTGACCCACTCCCCGGTCAGTGACAGCGTTCTGCCGATGGAAGGGTTCGGCCAATGGGCAGACCGGCTGCGCATGGCACGCAAACCGGCGGCGCGGGCGCAAGGCGGCATCGGTCGCCTTCGCGCGCTTGTCGATGCGCACCCGCCGCATGGACCGAATCTGTCGCGACTGGCGGTGCGCGCAGCGACGCTTCTGCTGGTCATGGCCGCCGTCCAGGCCGTGGCGAGCCTCGCCTTCTACGATGTCATCGACAAGGAGACGCTGCGCGAGGATCACGCTCGGCGCGTTGCCGAACTGCTCGTGGTCAGCAACCGCGTGCACGAACTGCATCCGGACGCACTCGGCACGATCATGAGCACGAGCCACCTGGAAGTCGCGCTGTCCAACTCGCCACAGGCGCTGGTCGGTCGCGAGGACGAAGCTGTCAGCGAGATCCGGGGGCACATTCTGCGCTGGGAGCCCACCTTGGCCGGGCAGCAGATCATGCTCGGACTTGAGCCGTCGCGCTTGGGCTACGGCAATCTCGTCGGAGCGATGCGGCTTCGAGACGGGCATTGGCTCAACTTCCGTTCGCGCGACGTGACCTCGGGCTGGCCGATTGCCCTGCGCGCCACGGTATTGACGCTGATCACGGCCGTAGTCGGCTTTGCCCTGTCGCTGTGGTCGCTGCGCATCATCACCCGGCCCTTGCGCGAACTGACCGACGCCGCCGACGCGATCGGCAAGGGGCAGGTCGTGCCGGTGCGCGAAAGCGGCCCCAACGACCTGCGCAGTCTCGCCCGGTCGATGAATGCCATGCAGGAGCGCATCGCGGCGATGCTCGAGGATCAGGCGCGATCGTTCGAGGCCATCAGCCATGATCTGCGCACGCCCCTCTCGCGCGTGACCATAGCCGCCGACCTGATCGACGATGCCGAGATTGCAGGCCTTGTCCGTGATGCCACGAGCGAAATGGAAGCCATGCTGATGTCTCTCCAGCGCTACCTCAGGGCTCAGCACCTTGCGCCTGAAGCGGTCATGATGGACCTCGGCCTCGCAGTGACGGACCTTGTCATGGGCAGCTTTGAAGGGAAGGCCGAGGTCGAGGTTACGCCAGGGGCCATGATCTGCACCTGGCGCGAGCCCTTGCTGATGGCCCTGCACCCGCTGATCGAAAATGCCGTGCATTATGGCGGCAAGGCAAAGGTCTGCGTCGAACCGGATGCGCAAGGCCGCTGGCATGTATTGATCGCCGATGACGGGCCGGGAATTTCCGAAGACCAGTTCGAACGGATTCTTGCGCCGTTCTACCGCATCGACGACGCGCGGGCGCGCGACACGGCAGGTTTCGGGCTTGGCATTCCCACTGCACATCGTCTCCTTGAGCGCTTTGGTGGCGCTATCAAGTTCGCACGCGCGGAAAGCGGTGGGCTGTTGGTCTGCGTGCGGGTCCCCGTCGCAACGGACTGACCACAAACGAAAAAGGCGGAGCTGAATGCCCCGCCTTTCCCTGTAACTTGTCCGGAAAACCGGAAGAAGATTACTTGACTTCGACGGTGCCGCCGGCTTCCTCGATCTTCTTCTTGATGTCTTCGGCTTCAGCCTTCGACACGCCTTCCTTGATCGCCTTCGGAGCGCCTTCGACCAGCGCCTTGGCTTCGGTCAGGCCCAGGTTGGTGATCGCGCGGACTTCCTTGATGACCTGGATCTTCTTGCCACCGTCGCCGGTGAGGATGACGTCGAATTCGGTCTTCTCTTCAGCGGCTTCAGCAGCAGCGCCAGCCGGAGCAGCAGCAACGGCAACAGCAGCAGCGGCGGAAACGCCCCATGCTTCTTCGAGAGCCTTGGCGAGGTCAGCGGCTTCGAGGACGGTCAGCTTCGAAAGTTCTTCAACGAGCTTGGCGATATCGGCCATGGTATTTCACTCCTGATCTTGTGGTGCCCACGCGCCCGAGTGGCGCGGCGAGCGTAAATCGAACGAACGGTCTTATGCGGCTTCCTTGGCGTAGGCGCCGAAGACGCGGGCCAGCTTGGCTGCCGGAGCAGTCGTGAGCTGGGCGATCTTCGTGGCCGGAGCCTGGATGAGGCCGATAAGCGTGCCGCGCAGCTCGTCGAGGCTGGGCATGGAGGCGAGCGCCTTGACCCCGGCTTCGTTGAGAACCTGCGAACCCATTGCACCACCGACGATTTCGATCTTGTCGGTGGTCTTGGCGAACTCGACCACTGCCTTGGCGGCAGCAACCGGATCGACAGAGGCGGCGATTGCGGTCGGACCGGTGAAGAAATCACCCAGACCTTCGTAATCGGTGCCTGCGACGGCAAGCTTGGCAAGACTGTTCTTCGCAACCTTGTAGGTCGCGCCCGCTTCGCGGATCTTCGTGCGCAGGGCGGTGGACTGGGCCACCGTCATGCCGAGGTTGCGGGTGATGACCACCGCGCCGGCCTCGCTGAAGACGCCGTTAAGGAAGGCGACCGAATCGGCTTTCTGCGAACGATCCATGCCATACTCCTTCACATGTGACTGAGCCGGGAGACCCGGACAGTCGGCTACGTTTGTCGATGGCCCGAAGACCACCGGCGAGTCCGTGACAAGGGAAGGAGGTGCGCCGTAAAGCGCGAGGGGCGCCACGATCCTTGCAGGAGCGAGGGGCCTTGAAACTCTTTTCCCCGTCTAGGCTGGAGATTAAGTGCAGGCAGATCCTGCACACCAACTGTCTCGGACGGATGATCGGCAAGGCCAAAGAGGCCCACCGGTCGGGCGGGCCTCTGGCGGATTCGCGCTGTGAAGTCAAGCTTCGGGGCTATCGCCGCCTTCCGGTTCATAGCCCAGAACGTCGCCGGGCTGGCAGTCAAGTTCCCGGCAGATCGCTTCCAGCGTCGAGAAGCGGATGGCCTTGGCCTTGCCGGTCTTGAGGATCGAGACGTTGGCGAGTGTCAGGTCGATGCGTTCGGCCAGTTCGGTCAGCGTCATGCGGCGGGCGTGGAGCAGGTCGTCAAGTTTGACATTGATCGGCATCACACGGTCCCTTCCAGGTCTTCGCGCATCTGCGCGCCGGTGCGGAACACCCGGGCGAGGATGAACAGGACGAGGGCCAGAAGCAGGCCGTTTGTCGAGAACTCGGCGTCGATGTTGACGGACCCCGCTTCGCTCGTGGCTTTCTCGAGCAGCGAGCCGACTACTCCCACGGGAAGCGAAAGAAGCTGGATAATGACCGACAACCACGCCATCGCCCGCAGACGCTCGGCGTTGTCCGGAATGAACGGATCGCCATCCTCCACCGTGCAGACGATGGCGCGAAGCTTCTCGACGAAGCGATGCATTGCGGCAAGCATTGCGGCGATCAGCGGAAACATTGCCAGAACGAGCCAGTAGGCTGATTCGCCTGCACCGGCCTTCGCCAGCTTTTCAGCGACCATGCCGTGCAGCCCTATTGCAGCGGCAAAGCCGATGCCGAGGCCGACCATGCCGATCACGATGACGACAAGCATGAACGTGAGCAGAGCCTTGGCCAATCCCAGAAGCGGGTCGGTGCGGAGTGTGGACATTGGATGGCCTCCTGTTGAGTGAGCGGTCAGGCGGCGAGCGGGAGCTGGTAGGTCGCCATGACCGGACCATCGGCGAGCGCGAACGGGGCAGAGCCGGCATCCACCGTCGGCAGCCACAGCGTGGCGGCCAGCAGCAGCGAGAGGATCGCGGCGGCGGTCTGGGGAAGCAGGCGGGACATGATCGTTCTCCGATAAGGTCGATATCGATATTCAATAATGTCGATCCGCCTTATCGTCAATCAATAATATTGAAAAACGATATATCGCTTATCGTTTTGCGACGTTGCCGCGCATTTGCCATGCAAAAAGGCCCCGTCCAGCGGACGAGGCTCATTTGTCCTTGAGGGGTTTTGGAAGGGTTCAGGCCTGCGCGTAGTCCGTGCGAACCTCGGGCGCGACCTGTTCGGGGCGCGTGGTCGGCACTTCGCTGCGTGCGGCCATCGATTGCACCATGATCCGCGCACGGCGGCGGCGCGCCTTGCGCGACTGGAACGGGTTGGCATCGTCTGGCGGAGACGCAACGATGCGTTCGATCAGGGCTTCGCGCTCGCTCGCGGTGCGGGTGCTTGCAGCCGACATGGCGTATGTCGGGGTCGAGGGTCGCTCGGGCGGCATTGGCGGCGCGACGCGGCGCTCGGGCTGGGGCCTCAGACTGGGCCGGGTTGCCACCGAGGGCACGAAATCCACATCTTCCGCATACACGCGACGGCGGCGGCTGACGGCAAGGCCCACGCCACCCAGCACGAGCAGGGTTGCTGCAGCGCCGACCGGCAGTACCCAGCCCGGTGCTGCACTGTCCGTGGCGACGTCTGCCGCAACGGGGGCTGCTGTCGTTGGCTCTGAAACGGAAGAAGGTGCAACAGCCGGGATGGGGGCCGGGACGGGGGCTGCGACCGGCGTTGGCGTCGATTCCGTTGCAGCTGCTGGCGCAGGTGCAGGCGCCGACTCACGCGCCACTGAACGCGGCGCGGGACGCGCGGCCGGTCGGGGCTGCGCGATCGGCGTGGCCACTGGCGTCGATGCGGTCGCGGGCTCAGGAACAGGCTCCGGCGTTGCAGTCGGGATCACGATGGTCGGAGCTGCCGGCGCGGGAGTCACGACAGGGGCCGCTGCCACAGGTGCATCAGTTACAGGAATAGTAACGTCCTGCGCATGGGCAGTTCCGGCAGTAAGCAGCAGCATGGCTGAAATCGCCATGGTGTTGCGGGGCGATATGGCGTTGATCTTGGTCATGAAGTGAAAACGCGACGAACCGCGCAATAGGTTCCGTATTGGCGACGAAACGAGCGGTTATTGCCCGTGAGGTGTCGCCACTTTGGTCTCCGCAACAATGTTTCACGGTTTCTGAACCGACGTTCATCGTTTAACGGAATTACTTGGCGGTGCCTCCCGTGGCTCCCGAAATGCCTTTGCGCCCTTTGACTTAACGATCGGCATTGCCTATATGCCGCCCCTGTCCAGCGCTTCGAGCAAGGCCGTCCCATGCGCAGGGGGTGGCTCGGGAAGGAGGCGCAGGGCAATCCATCTGACGCAAGAGGCTGCGGGCCATGGCTTCCGTTGAACGGGGTGCCGTGCGCTGTGCGGCCTTTCGCCGTTTGGTGGCCCATCGCCCGCGCGTGGCAGAATTTCCGCCGGTTTTCCGGCCATTTGTTGAAAGAGGCTCGCAACCTTTATGGTTTCCAAGACAGCCAGTCGTCCCGGTGTGAAGAAGCGCATCCGCAAGATCTTCGGGGACATCCACGAGGTCGTGCAGATGCCGAACCTCATCGAGGTCCAGCGCGAATCGTACGAGCAGTTCCTCCGCTCCGATCCGTCGATCGGCTATGTCTCGGGCCTCGAGAAAACGCTGCGTTCGGTCTTCCCGATCCAGGATTTCGCCGGCACCGCCAGCCTCGATATCAAGGAGCGTGACGGTTACGTCCTCGAAGCGCCGAAGTACGACGTGAACGAATGCCGCCAGCGCGGCATCACCTATGCTGCTCCGATGAAGGTCACGCTCAAGCTCGCCACCTTCGAGGTCGATGCCGAGACCGAGACCAAGTCGCTCATCGATATCAAGGAGCAGGACGTCTACATGGGCGACATCCCGCTCATGACCGAGAACGGGACGTTCTTCATCAACGGCACCGAGCGCGTGATCGTGTCGCAGATGCACCGTTCGCCCGGCGTGCTGTTCGACCATGACCGCGGCAAGACCCACTCCTCGGGCAAGTACCTCTTCGCGGCCCGCGTGATCCCCTACCGTGGTTCGTGGCTCGACTTCGAATTCGACGCCAAGGACATCGTCAACGTCCGTATCGACCGCAAGCGCAAGCTGCCGGTCACCGCGCTGCTTCATGCGCTGGGCCTGGACGACGAGCAGATCCTCCACCACTTCTACGACACCGTGAACTGGGCACGTGCCGAGGGCGGCTGGAAGGTGCCCTTCGTGCTCGAACAGTGGCGCGGATCGAAGCCGATGTTCGACATCGTCGATGCCAAGTCGGGCGAAGTGATCTTCCCGGCGGGCCAGAAGATCTCCCCCCGCGCTGCCAACAAGGCGGCCAAGGACGGGCTTGAAGAGCTGCTGATCCCGACCGAGGAGATCTTCGGCCGCTATGCCGCGCGTGACCTGATCGACGAAGCCACGGGCCGCATCTGGATCGAAGCCGGTGACGAAGTCTCGCCGGAAAACCTCGATCTGCTCGACAAGGCCGGGATCGACACGCTCGAACTGCTCGACATCGATCACGTCTCGACCGGTCCCTGGATCCGCAATACCCTCAAGGCCGACAAGGCTCCGGATCGCGACCACGCGCTGGCCGATATCTATCGCGTCATGCGCCCGGGCGAGCCGCCGACGCGCGAAACCGCCGAAGCGCTGTTCGATGGCCTGTTCTTCGATGCCGACCGCTACGACCTCTCGGCCGTGGGTCGCGTCAAGCTGAACATGCGCCTCGGCCTCGAGTGCGATGACAGCGTCACCACCCTGCGCACCGACGACATCCTCGCCGTGGTCAAGGAACTGGTGAACCTCAAGGACGGCAAGGGCGAAGTCGACGACATCGACAACCTCGGCAACCGTCGCGTGCGTTCGGTGGGCGAGCTGCTGGAAAACCAGTACCGCGTCGGCCTGCTGCGCATGGAGCGCGCCGTGAAGGAGCGCATGTCCTCGGTCGACGTGTCGACCGTCATGCCGAACGACCTGATCAACGCAAAGCCCGCCGTGGCCGCCGTGCGCGAGTTCTTCGGTTCCTCGCAGCTCTCGCAGTTCATGGACCAGACCAACCCGCTTTCGGAAGTCACCCACAAGCGCCGCGTTTCGGCACTTGGGCCGGGCGGTCTGACCCGCGAGCGCGCCGGCTTCGAAGTCCGCGACGTTCACCCGACCCACTATGGCCGCATCTGCCCGATCGAAACGCCGGAAGGCCCGAACATCGGTCTGATCAACTCGCTGTCGACCTTCGCGCGCGTCAACAAGTACGGCTTCATCGAGACGCCGTACCGCAAGGTCGTGGACGGCAAGGTGACCAAGGACGTCATCTATCTCTCGGCGATGGAAGAGCAGAAGCACACCGTGGCGCAGGCCTCGGCCGAGCTGAATGCTGACGGATCGTTCGTCGAGGAACTCGTCTCGGCCCGCCAGAACGGCGAATTCGTGATGAGCCCGCGTGACCAGATCACGCTGATGGACGTCAGCCCCAAGCAGCTCGTCTCGGTTGCCGCCTCGCTCATTCCGTTCCTGGAAAACGACGACGCCAACCGCGCGCTCATGGGCTCGAACATGCAGCGCCAGGCCGTGCCGCTGATCAAGGCCGATGCGCCGTTTGTCGGCACCGGCATGGAAGAGACCGTGGCGCGCGATTCGGGCGCTGCGATCTCGGCCCTGCGTTCGGGCGTGGTCGACCAGGTCGACGCAACCCGTATCGTGATCCGCGCCTCGGGCGATATCGAACCCGGCCAGTCGGGCGTCGACATCTATCGCCTGCAGAAGTTCGAGCGCTCGAACCAGTCGACCTGCATCAACCAGCGTCCGCTGGTGAAGGTGGGCGACCTGATCGAGAAGGGCGACATCATCGCCGACGGTCCGTCGACAGAGTTCGGTGAACTGGCGCTGGGCCGCAACGTGCTCGTCGCGTTCATGCCCTGGAACGGCTACAACTACGAAGACTCGATCCTGATCAGCGAACGCATCGTCAAGGAAGACGTCTTCACCTCGATCCACATCGAGGAGTTCGAAGTCATGGCCCGCGACACCAAGCTCGGGCCTGAGGACATCACCCGCGACATCCCGAACGTCGGCGAGGAAGCCCTGCGCAACCTCGACGAGGCGGGCATCGTCTACATCGGTGCGGAAGTTCACCCCGGTGACATCCTCGTCGGCAAGATCACCCCGAAGGGTGAATCGCCGATGACGCCGGAAGAGAAGCTGCTCCGCGCGATCTTCGGTGAAAAGGCCAGCGACGTGCGCGACACCTCGCTTCGCCTCCCGCCCGGCGTTGCCGGAACGATCGTCGACGTTCGCGTCTTCAACCGTCACGGCATCGAGATCGACGACCGTACCCGCGCCATCCAGAACGAGGAAATCGAACGCCTCGCCAAGGACCGCGAGGACGAGCGTGCGATCCTCAACCGCGCCACCTTCAACCGCCTGCGCGACATGCTGCTCGGCCAGGCCTCGGCTGCAGCGCCCAAGGGCATCAAGAAGGGCGAAGTCATCGACGAGCAGGTTCTCGCCGATGTCGAGCGTCACGAATGGTGGAAGTTCGCCGTCGCCGACGATGCACGCCAGCAGCAGCTGGAGGCGGTCAAGGCGCAGTACGACACTGCGGTGAAGGCGATCCAGGAGAAGTTCGAGGACCGCAAGGAAAAGCTCGAGCGTGGCGATGAACTCGCCCCCGGCGTGCTCAAGATGGTCAAGGTCTTCGTTGCCGTGAAGCGCAAGCTGCAGCCGGGCGACAAGATGGCCGGCCGTCACGGCAACAAGGGCATCATCAGCCGCATCCTGCCGCAGGAAGACATGCCCTTCCTCGAGGACGGCACGCCTGTCGACTTCGTGCTCAACCCGCTGGGCGTGCCTTCGCGCATGAACGTCGGGCAGATCTTCGAAACGCACCTTGGCTGGGCCGCCCGCGGTCTTGGCAAGCGCATTGGCGCGGCTCTCGATGCATGGCGCGAGGCCAACCCGAACCCCGAAGCCGGCCAGCCGCCGGAAGCGGTGCGCGAGCTGCTCAAGGAGATCTACGGCGACAACTATGCCGACGAGATCGACGCCCGCAACGACGCGCAGATCATCGACTTTGCCCAAGCTGTCCGCAACGGCGTGCCGATGGGCTCGCCGGTGTTCGACGGCGCGGTGGAAAAGGACGTGACCGACATGCTGCGTCTGGCCGGGCTCGATGAATCGGGTCAGGTCACGCTGTTCGACGGTCGCACCGGCGATGCCTTCGACCGCAAGGTGACGGTGGGCATGAAGTACGTGCTCAAGCTTCACCACCTGGTCGACGACAAGATCCACGCACGTTCGATCGGGCCGTACTCGCTCGTTACCCAGCAGCCGCTGGGCGGCAAGGCGCAGTTCGGTGGTCAGCGCTTCGGCGAAATGGAGGTCTGGGCGCTTCAGGCCTACGGCGCGGCATACACGCTGCAGGAAATGCTCACGGTGAAGTCGGACGACGTGGTCGGCCGCACCAAGGTCTACGAAGCGATCGTCAAGGGCGACGACACCTTCGAGGCCGGCATTCCCGAAAGCTTCAACGTGCTCGTCAAGGAAATGCGCTCGCTGGGCCTCAACGTCGAACTGTCGTCGCTCGATGACACGGATGACGACGGCCTCGCCGAGGCGGCGGAGTAAGGAACACGGGCGGCGGTTCTGCCGCCGCCCACCCCTTCGCACCAGAATTCACGTCCAACGCCCTTTCACAGGGCAAGGGAACGGCACCAAATGAACGACCTGACCAAATTCACCAACCAGCTCGCCAAGCCCGAGACCTTCGACCAGATCCAGATCGGTCTGGCGTCGCCTGAGCGCATTCGCAGCTGGTCCTTCGGCGAGATCAAGAAGCCGGAAACCATCAACTACCGCACGTTCAAGCCCGAGCGTGACGGCCTGTTCTGCGCGCGCATCTTCGGCCCCGTGAAGGACTACGAGTGCCTCTGCGGCAAGTACAAGCGCATGAAGTACAAGGGCGTCGTCTGCGAAAAGTGCGGCGTCGAAGTCACCGTCACCAAGGTGCGCCGCGAGCGCATGGGCCATATCGAACTGGCCGCGCCGGTCGCGCACATCTGGTTCCTCAAGTCGCTGCCTTCGCGCATCGGCCTGCTCCTCGACATGCAGCTCAAGCAGCTTGAGCGCATCCTCTACTTCGAAAGCTACGTCGTCATCGAGCCGGGCCTGACCCCGCTCGAGAAGTACCAGCTGCTGACCGAGGACGAACTGCTCGACGCGCAGGACGAGTATGGCGAAGACGCCTTCTCGGCCGGCATCGGTGCCGAGGCCGTCAAGCACATGCTGATGAACCTCGATCTCGAGCAGGAGCGCGACGATCTGATGGAAGAGCTGCGGACGACCAAGTCCGAGCTGAAGCCCAAGAAGATCATCAAGCGCCTCAAGGTCGTGGAATCGTTCATCGATTCGGGCAATCGCCCGGAATGGATGATCCTCGATGTCGTGCCGGTCATTCCGCCCGAACTGCGCCCGCTGGTGCCATTGGACGGTGGCCGCTTCGCGACCTCGGACCTCAACGACCTCTATCGCCGCGTCATCAACCGCAACAACCGCCTCAAGCGCCTGATCGAGCTGCGCGCGCCGGACATCATCGTCCGCAACGAAAAGCGCATGCTGCAGGAAGCCGTTGACGCGCTGTTCGACAACGGTCGCCGTGGCCGCGTGATCACCGGCGCCAACAAGCGTCCGCTGAAGTCGCTGTCCGACATGCTCAAGGGCAAGCAGGGCCGCTTCCGCCAGAACCTGCTCGGCAAGCGCGTCGACTATTCGGGCCGTTCGGTCATCGTGACCGGCCCGGAACTCAAGCTGCACCAGTGCGGCCTTCCGAAGAAGATGGCGCTCGAACTGTTCAAGCCGTTCATCTACGCGCGTCTTGATGCGAAGGGTCTGTCGATGACCCTGAAGCAGGCCAAGAAGTGGGTCGAGAAGGAGCGCAAGGAAGTCTGGGACATCCTCGACGAGGTGATCCGCGAACACCCGGTCATGCTGAACCGTGCGCCGACGCTTCACCGTCTCGGCATCCAGGCGTTCGAGCCGGTCCTCATCGAAGGCAAGGCGATCCAGCTGCACCCGCTCGTCTGCTCGGCCTTCAACGCCGACTTCGACGGTGACCAGATGGCCGTCCACGTGCCGCTTTCGCTGGAAGCCCAGCTCGAAGCGCGCGTGCTGATGATGTCGACCAACAACATCCTCTCGCCCGCCAACGGCAAGCCGATCATCGTGCCTTCGCAGGACATGGTGCTGGGCATCTACTATCTGTCGATGGACCGCGCCGGCGAGCCGGGCGAAGGCATGATGCTGGCCGACATGGCCGAAGTGCACCAGGCGCTGGAGGCCAAGGCCGTCACGCTGCACTCGAAGATCATCGCCCGCGTTCCGCAGACCGACGAGAACGGCAAGCAGTACCTCAAGCGTTTCGAAACGACGCCGGGCCGCATGCTGATCGGCGAATGCCTGCCCAAGAGCCACAAGGTTCCGTTCGAGATCGTCAACCGCCTTCTGACCAAGAAGGAAATCGGCGACGTGATCGACCAGGTCTATCGCCACACCGGCCAGAAGGACACGGTGCTGTTCGCCGACGCCATCATGGCGCTGGGCTTCCGCAACGCGTTCAAGGCAGGCATCTCGTTCGGCAAGGATGACATGATCATCCCCGACAGCAAGGATGCGCTGGTTGCCGAGACCAAGGAACTGGTTGCCGACTACGAGCAGCAGTACCAGGACGGCCTGATCACCCAGCAGGAAAAGTACAACAAGGTGATCGACGCCTGGAGCCGTTGCGGCGACCAGGTTGCGAATGCCATGATGGAAGAGCTCAAGAGCTCGCCTGTCGACGAGGCGACCGGCCGTCAGAAGCCGATCAACGCGATCTACATGATGTCGCACTCGGGCGCTCGTGGCTCCCCGGCGCAGATGAAGCAGCTTGCGGGCATGCGCGGCCTGATGGCCAAGCCCTCGGGCGAGATCATCGAAACCCCGATCATCTCGAACTTCAAGGAAGGTCTGACCGTTCTTGAATACTTCAACTCGACCCACGGTGCTCGTAAGGGCCTCGCGGACACCGCGCTGAAGACCGCGAACTCGGGTTACCTGACCCGTCGTCTGGTCGACGTGTCGCAGGACTGCGTCGTGATCGAGGAAGACTGCGGCACCGAGCGTGCGCTGGAAATGCGCGCGATCGTCCAGGGCGGCTCGACGATTGCCTCGCTGGGCGAGCGCATCCTTGGCCGTACCCTCGCCGAAGACCTGATCGAGGCGAAGTCGGGCGAGGTCATCGCGCAGAAGGGCGAACTGCTCGACGAAGCCGCGATCGCGAAGATCGAAGCTGCCGGCGTGCAGTCGGCCAAGATCCGCTCGCCGCTGGTCTGCGAAGCCCAGCAGGGCGTGTGCGGCACGTGCTATGGCCGTGACCTTGCGCGCGGTACGCCGGTCAACATCGGTGAAGCTGTCGGCGTCATCGCCGCGCAGTCGATCGGTGAGCCGGGCACCCAGCTGACCATGCGTACCTTCCACATCGGTGGCGCGGCGCAGGTCAACGAGCAGTCGCACCTCGAGGCGATCTCGGATGGTACCGTGGTCTACCGCGACATTCCGACGATCACCGACAAGCGCGGCCGTCGTCTGTCGCTGGCTCGCAACGGCGAAATCGTGGTCATGGACACCGAGGGCCGTGAGCGCGCGATCCACCGCGTGCCTTACGGTACCCACCTGCTGCACGAGAACGGCGCTATCATCTCGCAGGGCGATCGCCTGGCCGAGTGGGACCCGTTCACCCTGCCGGTGATCACCGAAAAGCCGGGTATCGTGCGCTATCAGGACCTTGTCGACGGCAAGACCCTGACCGAGCAGACCGACGAAGCCACCGGCATGTCGAGCCGCGTCGTCACCGAGAACCGTGCCGCCGGCCGGGGCAAGAAGGAGGACCTGCGTCCTCGCCTGACCCTGCTCGACGACGATTCGGGCGAAGCTGCACGCTACCTGATGGCTCCGGGCACCACGCTCTCGGTCGAGGACGGCCAGCGCGTCGAAGCGGGCGACATCCTCGCCCGTGCATCGCGCGAAGCCGCCAAGACCCGCGACATCACCGGCGGTCTGCCGCGCGTTGCCGAACTGTTCGAGGCCCGCAAGCCGAAGGACAATTCGATCATTGCCAAGATCGCAGGGCGCATCGAGTTCGTGCGTGACTACAAGGCCAAGCGCAAGATCGCGATCATCCCGGAAGAGGGTGAACCGGTCGAGTACCTCGTGCCGAAGAGCCGCGTGATCGACGTGCAGGAAGGTGACTACGTCAAGAAGGGCGACAACCTGATCTCGGGCTCGCCCGATCCGCACGACATTCTGGAAGTGATGGGTGTCGAGGCTCTGGCCGAATACCTCGTCGCGGAAATCCAGGAAGTCTATCGCTTGCAGGGCGTGAAGATCAACGACAAGCACATCGAGGTGATCGTTCGCCAGATGCTGCAGAAGGTCGAGATCACCAACGGTGGCGACACCACCCTGCTGCCGGGCGAACAGGTCGACCTCGAGGAGATGCTCGAAACCAACGCCAAGCTGGAAGAGGGCATGCAGCCCGCCGAAGGCAAGCCGGTGCTGCTGGGCATCACCAAGGCCTCGCTGCAGACGCGCTCGTTCATCTCGGCCGCGTCGTTCCAGGAAACCACCCGCGTGCTCACGCAGGCGGCCGTGGAAGGCAAGAAGGACTCGCTGATCGGTCTCAAGGAGAACGTGATCGTCGGTCGTCTCATCCCCGCCGGTACCGGTGCGGGCATGAACCGCCTGCGCGTCGCCGCCTCCTCGCGCGATGCCGCGCTGCGTGCCTCCTACCGCAAGCTCCAGGAATCGCTGATCGCTCCGGCGACAGCAGCGGAAGAGCATGCAGCCGAGCTGGCGCAAGGGCCGGAAGCAGCAATCGGTGACGATCCGCTGGCGGCGGTCGAGGGCGAGACCCACGGCACCGACGCCGATGCCGGCGATTACCTGATCGAGGGCGACGAGGCGTAAGGCTTCGTCGATCCGTCAGGGACAGTTTGAAGGCCTCGCCGGAGCGATCCGGCGGGGCCTTTTTACGTCTGCTTGACAGGGGCGCCGGGCTTCTACGGCAGTAGAACTTCCTACGCTCCTGACACGCCAATCTAACTTCGTTGCCTCATGCCATGTATACCAATCTCAAGGGACACGGCATGCTCAGTGAGCAGACTTCACGTGGCGCCAAACTGGTCGTCGCATTGATACTCGCGGCGATCCTGATCGTGGGCGTGGCGGTCAGCTATATTCGGTTCGGCGGACCGCTCCACAAGCAGAACCTGTTGCAGGACGAACTCCTGGCAGACATCCTGCCGCCGCCGGCGTTCGTCGTCGAACCCTATCTTCACGCCACATGGTCGCTGACCGACCCCGCGCGCGCCGTTCACGCAAAGGCGGAACTCGCCGAAGAGCGCGCGCTGTTCGAACAGCGCAAGGCCTATTGGGCCACGGCGCCTGTGCCTGATGAACTGCGCAACGAAGTGCAGGCCACCATCGGCACTGCCGATGCATTCTGGCAGGCCATCGACCAGCGATTTCTTCCGGCTCTCGAATCCGGGGATACCGCGACGATGCTGCGAGTCCAGCAGGAGGAACTTGCCCCTGCCTACCTGAAACAGCACGACGCGGTCGAGCGTCTCGTTGAGCGGTCCACCGCCTATCGCGCCGCGCTGATGGAAAATGCCAATCGCCTCGTGTTCATCCTGATCGCAGCGTTCGCGGCGATTGCCTGCGCTGTTCTCGCTATCGTGCTGTTTGCCGCCAGGATGATCCGGCAGCGCGTCGTTGCGCCGTTGGTCGAGACTGCCGGGACGATGCAGCGCATGGCCGAAGGCGATTACCGCGTTGAAGCCTCGGGGGCAGAGCGGAATGACGAGATCGGCGTGATGGCACGCGCCATTGGTGTTTTCCGGGAGAACGGCATGGCCCGGGCCAAGGCGCAGGAGGAGCAGCAGGCAGTCGTTGCGGCGCTATCGGCGGGCTTGGACTGCATGGCGCGGCAGAATCTTGAGTACCGCATTGATGAGGCGTTCCCGGAAAGCTACGAGGCCCTGCGCGCCAACTACAACACTGCTGTTGATGCGCTCGCATCGGCGATGCGCACGGTGCGGGTCGGAGCAGCCAGCGTGATGAGCTCCATCGCCGAAATCCGCGACGCCAGCGCTGACCTTGCCCACCGCAACGAACAGCAAGCCTCCAGCCTTGCGCAAACCGCAGGGGCCATGAAGGCCGTGACCGGGAGCGTACGCGAAACCGCTTCCGGCGCGCGCGACGTCCACGCTGCAATCAATTCGGCGCACGACGACGCCAGCAACGGTGGTGAAGTCGTTCGGCAGGCCATTGCTGCCATGGCCGCGATCGAAGCATCGGCGCAGGAGATCAGCAATATCATCTCGGTCATCGATGGAATCGCGTTCCAGACCAACCTGCTGGCCCTGAATGCTGGTGTCGAGGCCGCACGCGCAGGCGAATCCGGCAAGGGCTTTGCCGTTGTCGCAACCGAAGTCCGCGCCTTGGCCCAGCGCTCTGCCGAAGCGGCGCAGAACATCAAGACACTGATCGAGAACAGCACCAGCCAGGTGGAAGAGGGGGTCCGCCTGGTTGGCGAAACCGGCTCACGCCTGACCGGTATCGTCGATCAGATTGCGGCGGTGGACACGTTGGTCTCACAGATCGCCCAGTCGGCAGCCCGCCAGGCCCAGAACCTGGAGCAGGTCAACGATGCCGTTGCAGCGATGGACCGCATGACGCAGGCCAACGCCGCGATGGTCGAGGAATCCTCGGCAGCGACCCGGAGCCTTTCGGTAGAGGCCGAAGCCCTCACCACCCTCGTTTCCAGCTTCAGGACACGCGATCTGAAAACGCGTGCATCAACGATCGGAGACGCCACCCGCCTTCGCGGCAGTTCGGCTGCCGCAGCGCTTGGTCTGGAAACTGACGTCAGGAAATACGGAACGTGAGTAGCCGACGGGTCAGGCTGCTGCAGATTTTCCTTCGCCCGTGTCCTTGTCGCCCTCGTTCTGGCGCTTCTCGAACTCCTCGTCTGACATCTCGATAAGCTTGCGCGCCCCTTCGGAGTTGCGCTCTTTAAGCTTCTCGATGACGGCACGAATTCTTGCGCCGCGCTTCGGGAAATGAGGATCACGTACCAGCATGCGCAAGGTTGTCTCGGCCTGGTCGAACTGGGCGCGAGCCAGTTGCGAAGCGGCAACTTCTTCGCGGATGCCTCGATCGTATGGAGCGAGTTCCAGCGATCGTGCCAGGGCCTGAAGCGCGTTCGCGGTCGGCTTGATCCCCTGGCTGAGGAAAGTCTCGTAGAAATAGAGCAATGGCAGGGGATGGTCCGGGTCAAGGCTGTTCGCTTTCAGAAAGGCGGCGCGAACGGCGTTCCATTCCGCAGGACCTGGATGTCCCGCCTGCGCCTTGGCGAGCAGGCCACGTCCCTTCAGGATATGCGCATTGATCGCAGCGGGATCAGCGGCGAGAGCCCTGTCTGCCGCTGCGAGCGCAGCGTCGATGTTGCCCGCTTTCAGTTCTGCCTGGCCGAGAATGGTCTGCACCGTAGCATGGGCCGGATGCGTTGCCGCAACGGCTCTTGCATCAACTGCCAGTCCTGCTGCTTCGCTTTCGGCAACCCCACGAGCCAGGCGCATGCGCAATTGCATCGCGTCGGCCGTCGCCTGATCGACTTCGCGCACCTGGACGGGGGCGGGCGCAAGGGTTTCGCCCTTGATCAGGTAATAGGGCATCGTGACCTTGCGGCCGTAAGTCTGGAGATCGAGTTCGAGCTGCCGGAGATCGCCGAAGGCATCAATTGCCGCTTCCCGATCCGCAAGCCCGCGTGACAGTGCCGATGCATACTTCTGGAGCTGCCCCTGGCGCCCCGCATCGAAGGTCAGCATATGATAAAGCAGCCAGGCGCGGGGATAGAACTGGTCGAAAGCAATCTCGCGTCGCGCGAAGTAGGCCTGACTGTCGACCAGCATTTCTGCAGGTACCGTGACTTGATGCGTAAGCTGCCAACCGCGCCATTCCCCGGGCAGGCCCATGCCGACAGAGCCGTTCTTCTCGAAACGCGCGGTTGAAACGAACTCTGCAAATCCCTCGTTCAGCCACAACGGATAGAGGACCGACTGGTTTTCGGAAACGAAGTGATGCGCGTACTCGTGCAGCAGAACCCCTTCGGCAAACCCGTTCTCGCCCGTTTCCTGCACGTTGAACGGTGGCACGATCGCATAGGATCCACCCGCCACCGAGGCATAGAAGCCGCCGATGTAATTGCCGCCCTTGCCGAAAAGCCGCGAAACGTCGTTGGGCGATTGAACCATGTAGATCGTGACGCGATTCGACGGCGCGATCGGTTCGTCGCGGCGTCCGGTCAATTGCCGAAGGGCCGCGTCGAACCGCTCCAGCTTGCCAGCCATGATCCGCACCTGGTCCGCCCCTCGATCGGAATAGACCACGAAATGCCGCGATGATGCCTCGAACCATTTGGCCTGCGCCATGCTGGAGAACCCGAAAAGGGTAACCAAGCCAAGTGCGATCCGCATGATACTGTTCACGAAACTATTTCCCCGTACGTCACTGCGGTGCAGCCGAACCCGTTACTTTCAGGCTAGGTTGCGAAATGGCAGACGCAACAGAATTTTGCCAAATATAGACGACGTTACGACGATTCTTGTCTGACCAAGACAAGAAAAAGGCCCGGCAGCGCGATGCTGCCGGGCCTGGATTTCATTATCCGGCGTAGTTCACCGCCCCCTGCGGTGCTCGCCCTTGACCCAGCGCACGGTGCCGGATGAGGCGCGCATCACCACGCTTTCGGTGGTCATCACGCCGCTCTTGTGCACCTTGACGCCTGCCAGCAGCGAACCATCGGTCACGCCGGTGGCGGCAAAGATGCAGTCACCCTTGGCCAGCTCGATCAGGTCATACTGCTTGTTCAGGTCCTCGATGCCCCACTTGCGGGCGCGGGCCTTCTCGTCCTCGTTGCGGAACAGCAGGCGGCCCTTGAACTGCCCGCCAACGCAGCGCAGCGCCGCTGCGGCAAGCACGCCTTCCGGAGCGCCGCCAGTGCCCATGTACATGTCGACGCCGGTTTCCTCGTTGGTCACCGCGATCACGCCCGCCACGTCACCATCGGGGATCAGCTTGATGCCGCAACCCAGCGAGCGCAGCTCAGCAATCAGGGCAGAATGGCGCGGACGATCCAGCACGCAGACATTGATGTCGCCGGGAGCGACGCCCTTGGCCGCTGCCACGGCCTTCACGTTCTCGGTGGGCGACTTGTCGAGGTCGATGATCCCGTCGGGATAGCCGGGGCCACAGGCCAGCTTGTCCATGTAGACGTCCGGTGCGTTGAGCAGGCCGCCTTCTTCAGCCACGGCCAGCACGGCAAGTGCGTTGGGGCCATCCTTGGCGGTGATGGTCGTGCCTTCGAGCGGATCGAGAGCGATGTCGATCTTCGGGCCCTTGCCCGGCGCCGCGCCGACCTTTTCGCCGATATAGAGCATTGGCGCCTCGTCGCGCTCGCCTTCGCCGATCACCACGGTGCCGTCCATGTAGAGTTCGTTGAAGGCAGCCCGCATGGCTTCCACTGCCGCAGCATCGGCGGCCTTCTCGTCTCCACGGCCAATCAGGCGCGAGGCGCCAATCGCCGCGGCCTCGGTCACCCGGACCATTTCGAGCACGAGGACGCGGTCAAGAACCTGCGAAGCGGCGGGATTTTTGGTCATTTCGGTCACGATGGCTCCAGCTTGGTCGGGTGGTGACGAATCTAGCACGAGTATTGTCATGGTTCAGCCGATGTGCAGCATTTCCCCGGCAGACCCGGCTCGACGCGGCGCACAAGCTGTGCAAACGTATGCGCAAACATCACTATGTCTCGCAAAAGGCAATGCGTGGCACAGATGACGCTGGTGTGACCTGGCACTAGACGTGAGGTAAGGGTCTTGTCGAGACAGAGAGTGGCAGTTCTGGCAGGCCTTGCGCTTCTTTTTGGCGCGTGTCCCGCGTCTGCGCAGGATCAGGCGCCCGCGGCAACTCCGGCGAAGCAGGGGCCGGTCGTACCTGGTGCGGCGACCAGCGACGCGGAAGTTGCGCGAAACCTGCTGACCACTTCCCAGACCCAGCGGTGCAGGCCGATGCAGAGGTCTGACGGAACCATCTTGGTCTGCGGCGGCAAGGACGCGAGCGACCGCGAGCGCGTGCCGCTTCGCGACGAAACCGACGGCGCAAAGTCGACCGACGACGGCCTGCCCCGCGCGCCGAACGTCTCGGGCCTGCGCGATTGCAGCCGGGGCTGCATCGGCCTTGGCGGCAAGCCCCACGAGATCTACATGTTCGATATCAAGGCGCTGCCGCCGCCACCGCCGGGCTCGGACGCGGACCGGATTGCCAAGGGCGAAATCCCCGCGCCCTGACGGCGGCCGTCGTTATTCGCCGAGGATATGCATGACCAGCGGCGGCTCTGCCAGAACCGGTGAGCCATCAAGCAGGCGCAGCGCTTCGGTGATCGCGCTTTCCGGCCCTTCGTGCGTGACCAGCGAGACCATGACCGGCGCGTTGTCGGCCCCGCCCTTCTGGATCAGGCTTTCGATGGATACGCCCGCATCGCGCATTGCCGCAGTGATCTCGGCCAGAACACCGGGGCGGTCCGCGACGTTGAAGCGGATATAGGCCTTGCCGGTACGGTGGCCCACGTCTGCGGGAGCCGCATGATCGAGTTCGGCCACGGGAATCGAGAACGGCGCACCGATATCGCCGCGGGCAATGTCAATAAGGTCGGCCACGACCGCACTGGCCGTAGGGCCATCACCGGCGCCCGCGCCCTGGAACAGCAGGCGGCCGACGAAGTTGCCCTCCGCGACGACGGCATTCGTGGCACCATCGACATGGGCAAGCGGGTGGTCGCGGTGGACGAGATGCGGGTGCACGCGCTGGAACAGGCGGCGGTTGCCGGCGGCGTCGACCTCCGTCTCGGCCATGCCGATCAGGCGGATATAGTAGCCGAGCGCATCGGCCTGCGCGATATCGGCCGCCAGCACGCGGCGAATGCCGGTCGCTGCAACCGGCGCGAAGTCTACCGCGGTGCCGAACGCGATCGAGGAGAGGATCGAGAGTTTGTGGGCAGCGTCGATGCCGTCGATGTCGAAGGTCGGATCGGCCTCCGCATAGCCCTTGGCCTGCGCCTCGGCGAGGACGTCGGCAAAGTCGCGGCCGGTGTCCTCCATGGTCGAGAGGATGTAATTGCAGGTGCCGTTGAGGATGCCGTAGACCCGCGCGATCTCGTTCGCGGCAACGCCTTCCTTCAGGCCCTTGATGACCGGGATGCCACCGGCGACTGCCGCCTCGAACTTGAGAGCGACTTTCGCCGCCTCGGCCTTCGTCGCCAGTTCCACGCCGTGGTGCGCGATCATGGCCTTGTTGGCGGTGACCAGCGCCTTGCCTGCTTCGAACGTGGTGCGAGCCAGCGCGAGCGCCGGACCATCGGCACCGCCGACCAGCTCGACCACCACGTCGACGTCGGGCCGCTCGCCCAGGATGACCATGTCGTCTTCCCAGGCATAGCGCGAGACGTCGAAGCCCCGGTCCTTTTGGCGATTGCGCGCGCTGACGGTGGTAATGACGATCGGACGACCCGCACGCCTTGCGATGAGGTCCGCATTGGCCTCGATCAACCGGATTACCCCGCCGCCGACAGTGCCCAGCCCGGCCAGCGCGATGCGCAAAGGTTCGCTCATGTCATTCCCGTCCGCTGAAACTGGCAGATGCCATCAGCAAATTATGCCAATAACAGATTCTGCGCGGCGGGCCTTAGGAGACATGAGCGAGGCGGGCAACCTCGCGTTTGATCAGCGCTCCACTGCGGGCCGGTTGCGGCTGCACTCGCCAAGCTGGGCAATGA
>NZ_LSIA01000103.1:0-312 GCF_001556015.1 Novosphingobium sp. CCH12-A3
AGACCCGGTCTACCCGGCACCGAAACGAACTTCGCTTTGTTCACGGACGACTAGCTATTTTCGGTTAGGCCGTAGACTCATAAACGCGCAGCCACAGGCGTATTGATGCGAGTTGGACCATGGCCAAGAAGTTCTGTAAGCGCCGACGGAAGGCGGCGTTGACGCGGCGTCAGGTTGCCGCGCAGCAGCGCTTGTACTTCTTGCCCGAGCCGCAGGGGCATTGCTCGTTGCGACCTGTTTTGGCGGTCTGCATGGCACGGAGCGCGAGTTTCTTATCCTCGCGCATGAGCGCGAGCTTGCGCATTCCGACTA
>NZ_LSIA01000104.1:0-12833 GCF_001556015.1 Novosphingobium sp. CCH12-A3
CGATGCAGACGACCGTGCCGTTGCTGCCCGTGTCGACGATCGAGCCGCGCATGAACAGGCTGTGCCCGATGCCCTGGGCCATAGCGGGGACGGCAGCAAGCATCGAAATGCCGGCAAGCGCGACCATGAGAGTTTTTCTGACCATATTCACCTCCTTGGATGGTAAGCCACCGCCCGGACTTTGCCGAGGGGAAGAGCGTCTCTTCAGGCTTGGGACTACGGTCCCGGGTCCAGCCTCGATATACGTAGAGGCCGCAGCCGATCTTCTTCCCCGGGCCGGATCTTTATTGACGCGGAGTTGACGGAATCAGCCGTCAGCACTTCAAAATCCGCGCGGCGCGAGACTTTGGTTGGCTGCGCCCGCGAAACCCGCTAGATATCGAGGCCCGTGAAACGCCTGCTCGCCCTCCTGCTCGTCATCGGAGCGCTGTCCGGTCTCTTCGGAGCCCAGATGGCGGCCGCGCACAGCGTGCCGCAGGCGGCAGGCGCGCCGCTGGCCAAGGGCATGGATGCGGACTGCATGGCGATGATGGCCAAGCAGCAGCCTGCGCCCAGCGAAAAGCCCTGCAAGGGCCTGACGCTCGATTGCATCGCCGCGATGGGGTGCGTGATCCCGCTGGTCGCAGCGGACCTGGCAGGCGGCGTTGCGCCTGCGCGTCTCTACGACGCGCCCAGCTTCTGGACGACCGACACGATATTGACCGGCAAGGCGGTTGCGCCCGAGCCGGATCCTCCCACCAGCCTTGCCTGATTGAACGAGCACGGGCTGCGCGCATCGATCGATGCGTGCGCGCCCGGTTTCCTTCTTTTCAGTCAAAGGTTTTCGTGATGATCAAACTGCTTCCGGCCGCCCTTGTGGCGGCCCTCAGTCTCGCCGCGCCTGCGCTTGCAACCGACGCGAGCCGCACGCCGCAAGGCCATTGGGAATGGCGGTCGGCGCCGCAATATGGTCCGCGGGCGACTGGCCCTGCGCGTGTCCGCATATGGGTGCCCGACAGCCGGGACATGGCCAGCTGCGATTGCGCGATGATGCAGGCAAGCGCCGCCGACTGCATGCGCGGCGCAGTCAGGTCGGACAAGGGCTAAACCCGCTCCGGAGCGGCGCGTCACATCTTGGCGCGCCGCCTCTGTCATGAGGGGATGATATCCATGATCATGATGCCGAGGCGCGCTGTGCGACGCCTGTTGCTCTCTATCGGTGCGACGCTTGCGAGCGCCTGGGCCGTGCCGGTGTCGGCCGGCCCGCTCACCTACGAGCAGGCAGTGAGGCTCGCTGCCGCCAACGCGCCAAGCCTCAAGGCGCGCGCGGCGGCGACAGCCGGCGCCCGCTCTTCGGCGGTCGCGGCCGATCGCCTGCCCGATCCGACGCTCGACCTGGGCCTGCAGAACTTCCCGGTGAGCGGCCCCAATGCCGGCAGCTTCACGCGCGACGATTTCACCATGGCGACGATCGGGTTCAGCCAGACCTTCCCCAATCTCGCCAAGCGCCATGCACGCGCCGCGCGCGCCGCGGCCGATATCGGTATCGCCGAGGCGGGCGAGCTGGTCGAAGGCCGCAACGTGCGGCTCGAGACCGCCCTCGCCTGGGTCGATCTCTATTATGGAGAACGCCGGCTCCGGCAGCTCGACCTGCTCGATGCCAGCCTCGACGACCTGCAGAAGACCGTGACCGCACGCCTGGCGTCGGGCAGCGCGCGCCCGAGCCAGGCGCTCGAGCCCGACCAGCTCCGCGCCGCCATCGCCGATCGCCGCGCCGAGATGGCTGCGGTGGTGGCGCAGGCGCGGGCCCGGCTCGCGCGCTATACCGGCGACCCCGACCCGCAGGCGACGGGCGACCCGCCGATGCTCGATGTCGATCCGATCCGGCTGCGGGCCGGGATCGATGCGCTTCCCGCCCTGCGCGCGCAGGACGCGCGGATCGCAGTCGCCGAAGCGGACGTGCGTCTCGCGCGCGCCGACAAGCGCCCCGACTGGAAGGTCGGCGTCACCTATGGCCGGCGCGATCCCATGTACGGCGACATGGCCTCGGTCGGCGTGTCGATCGACCTGCCGCTGTTCGCCGGCAAGCGCCAGAACCCCAGGATCGCTGCAAGCGAGAGCCTTGCGCAAGGGGGTCGGTTCGACCGCGAGGCGATCCGCCGCGAGCTGGTGGCGCAGCTCGACGCCGATCTCGCAGACCATGCCATGCATCTCTCCCGGTTGCGCAATGCCCGCGAGACGCTGGTGCCACTCGCCAGGCACCGCGCCGAGCTCGACCGCGACAGCTATGGCGCCGGCAAGCTCGACCTTGGCGCCGCGCTGCTCACGACGCTCGGGCTCGCGGAGGCCGAGGTCGAGGCGCTCAACCGCGAAGCCGACGTCGCGCGCGACGCGGTCCGCATCACTATCACCTACGGGGAGGAGCGGCCATGACGCTCGATAAATCCGCGCTGCGCTGGGGCGCATCGATCCTGGCTGTCGCGCTGCTGGCCGGCGGCACAGGCTATTGGGCTGGCCATCGCCAGGCACCGCAATCGGAGGCGACCACGCCCGCCGGGGCAGGCAAAGTCCTTTACTGGTACGATCCGATGTTCCCCAACCAGAAGTTCGACAAGCCCGGCAAGTCGCCCTTCATGGATATGCAGCTCGTGCCGCGATACGCGGACGGAGGAAGCGCCGGCGCGGCCCCCACGGTCGCCGTCGATCCCGCCGCGCGGCAGAGCCTGGGATTGCGGGTCGTCGCGGCGAAGATGGGCAGCCTTGCCTCGGCCCTCGAGGTCACCGGCACGATCGACTTCAACCAGCGCGACGTCGCCGTCATCCAGGCGCGTTCGGGCGGGTTCGTGAGCCGCGTCTATGCGCGAGCGCCCGGGGACGTGGTCCGCGCCGGCGCGCCGATCGCGGACCTGCTCCTGCCCGAATGGGGCGGCGCGCAGACCGAATATCTGAGCGTCAGGCGGCTCGGCAAGCCCGATCTCACCGCGGCCGCGCGCCAGCGGCTGCGGCTGATGGGCATGTCAGACGGCCTCATCGCCAGCGTCGAGCGGAGCGGTCGGCCGAACGGCGTGGTGACCATCACGACGCCGATCTCGGGCACGATCCAGACGCTCGACGCCCGTGCCGGCGTGACGCTCGCCATGGGCCAGACGCTCGCCCAGGTAAGCGGGCTCGGCACCGTCTGGCTCAATGCCGCGGTGCCCGAAGCGCGCGCGGGCGATGTCCGGGTCGGCCAGAATGCCAGCGCCACGCTGGCGAGCTTCCCCGGCGAGCGCTTCGCCGGCCGGGTGATCGCGATCCTGCCGACGACGCAGGCCGACAGCCGCACGCTCACCGTGCGGATCGAGCTGCCCAACCGGGACGGGCGGTTACGGCCGGGCATGTTCGCCAGCGTCGTGCTTGGCGGCGATGCCAAGCCGGCGCTGCTGGTGCCGAGCGAGGCGGTGATCCGCACGGGCAAGCGCACGCTCGTCATGCTCGCCGCAGGCGACGGGCGCTATCATCCCGCCGAGGTCCGCATCGGCCGCGAGGCGGGCGGTGAAACCGAGATCCTTGCCGGCCTGTCGCCCGGCGAGAAAGTCGTCGCCTCGGGGCAGTTCCTGATCGACTCCGAGGCGAGCCTGTCGGGAATCGAGGCGCGGCCGATCGGCGGCGGTGCGGCATCGGCGACCATCGCCGCGCCGAGGTCGAAAGCCACGCTGTACGAGACGACGGGCAAGATCGAGCGGCTCACGGCCAATGCGGTGACGCTCAGCCACGAACCGGTCCCCGCGCTCGACTGGCCCGCGATGACGATGACCTTCGCGCTCGCCGATCCGGGCATCGCGCGCGGCTTCAAGGCGGGCGACCGGGTTCGGTTCGGGTTCGACCGGCCCCCGGCGGGACCGACGCTGCGGCGTATGGCGAAGGTGGCGGGCCGATGATCGCCCATCTCATCCGCTGGTCGGTCAAGAACCGCTTCTTCGTTCTGATCGGCATGCTGGCGCTGGTCGGCGCGGGCCTCTGGGCGGTACGATCCACCCCGATCGACGCCCTCCCCGATCTGTCCGACGTGCAGGTCGTCATTCGTACCAGCTACCCGGGTCAGGCGCCGCAGATCGTCGAAAACCAGGTCACCTATCCGCTCACCACCACCATGCTGTCGGTGCCAGGCGCCAAGACGGTGCGCGGCTATTCCTTCTTCGGCGACAGCTTCGTCTATGTGATCTTCGAGGACGGCACCGATCTCTATTGGGCGCGCAGCCGCGTGCTCGAATATCTGAACCAGGTGCAGGGGCGCCTGCCGGCGAGCGCGCGCAGCGCGCTCGGGCCCGACGCGACCGGGGTTGGCTGGGTCTATGAATATGCGCTGGTCGACCGCACCGGCCGGCATGACCTGTCGCAGCTGCGCGGTCTGCAGGACTGGTTCCTGCGCTATGAGCTCAAGACCGTGACCGGCGTCGCCGAGGTCGCCAGCATCGGCGGCATGGTCAAGCAGTATCAGATACTGCTCGATCCGGTGAAGCTCGCGGCCTACGGGGTGACCCACGCCCAGGCGGTCGAGGCGATCCGGCAGGCCAATCAAGAAGCGGGCGGGTCGGTGCTCGAGCTGGCCGAAGCCGAATATATGGTGCGCGCCTCAGGCTATCTGAAGACGCTCGACGATTTCCGCGCGATCCCGCTGAAGACGGCGGCCGGCGGCGTGCCGATCCGCCTCGGCGACGTCGCCACGATCCAGATCGGCCCCGAGATGCGGCGCGGCATCGCCGAGCTGAACGGTGAAGGCGAGGTCGCAGGCGGGGTCGTGATCCTGCGCTCGGGCAAGAATGCGCGGGAGACGATCGCGGCGGTCAAGGACAAGCTCGCGGACCTCAAGAGGAGCCTGCCGCCGGGCGTCGAGGTGGTGACGGTCTATGACCGCTCGCAGCTGATCGACCGTGCTGTCGAGAACCTCACCCACAAGCTGGTCGAGGAGTTCGTCGTCGTGGCCCTGGTCTGTGCGCTCTTCCTCTGGCATGTCCGCTCGGCGCTCGTCGCGATCCTCACCCTTCCCTTGGGCGTGCTCGCCGCCTTCGTCGTGATGCGCTACCAGGGCGTCAACGCCAACATCATGTCGCTCGGCGGCATCGCCATCGCGATCGGTGCCATGGTCGATGCGGCCGTGGTCATGATCGAGAACGCCCACAAGAAGATCGAGCGCTGGGAGCAGGACCATCCGGGCACGCATCTCGACGGCGAGACGCGCTGGATCCTCGTCACCGAGGCGGCGGCCGAGGTCGGGCCGGCGCTGTTCTTCAGCCTGCTGATCATCACGCTGTCGTTCATCCCGGTGTTTACACTGGAGGCGCAGGAGGGCCGGCTGTTCGCGCCGCTCGCCTTCACCAAGACCTATGCGATGGCCGCCGCCGCGATCCTGTCGGTGACATTGGTGCCGATCCTGATGGGCTGGCTGATCCGGGGGCGGATCCCGCCTGAGCAGGCCAATCCGGTCAATCGCTGGCTGACCGATCTCTACCGGCCTGCGATCGACTGGACGATGAAGCGGCCCAAGACCGTGCTGCTGATCGCGGCTTTGGTGTTCGCGACCACGGCCTGGCCGCTCAGCCGGCTCGGCGGCGAATTCATGCCCAACCTCGACGAGGGCGACCTGCTCTACATGCCCTCGGCCCTGCCCGGTCTCTCGGCCGCCAAGGCGAGCGAACTGCTCCAGCAGACCGACCGGCTGATCAGGACGGTGCCCGAGGTCGAAAGCGTGTTCGGCAAGGCGGGGCGTGCCGAGACCGCGACCGACCCCGCCCCGCTCGAGATGTTCGAGACGACGATCCAGTTCAAGCCCCGCGACCAGTGGCGACCAGGCATGACGCCCGAGAAGCTGATCGACGAGCTCGATCGCCGGGTGAGGCTTCCGGGGCTCGCCAATATCTGGGTGCCGCCGATCCGCAACCGCATCGACATGCTCGCGACGGGCATCAAGAGCCCGATCGGGGTCAAGGTGTCGGGCAGTGATCTCGCCGAGCTCGACCGCATCGCCCATGATGTCGAGACCGTGGCCAGGACCGTGCCGGGCGTCAGCTCGGCGCTCGCCGAGCGGCTGACCGGCGGACGCTATGTCGATGTCGACATCGACCGCGCCGCCGCTGCGCGGTTCGGACTCAACATCGCCGACGTGCAGGCCATCGTCTCGGGCGCGATCGGCGGCGAGACGATCGGCGAGACGGTCGAGGGCCTCGCCCGCTATCCGATCAGCGTGCGCTATCCGCGCGAATTGCGCGACAGCCTCGACGGGCTGCGGGGGCTACCGATCCTGACGCCCGCGGGCCAGCAGATCACCCTCGGCACGGTCGCCAATGTCACGATCGCCGAAGGGCCGCCGATGCTCAAGACCGAGAATGCCCGGCCCTCGACCTGGGTCTATGTCGATGTGCGCGGGCGCGATCTCGCCTCGGTGGTTGGCGATCTGCAACGCGCGGTGGCGAGACAGGTTCGGCTCTCGCCGGGGGTCAGCATCGCCTATTCGGGCCAGTTCGAATATCTCGAGCGCGCGGTCGACCGCTTGAAGCTGGTCGTGCCCGCGACGCTGCTGATCATCTTCGTGCTGCTGTACCTCATCTTCGGCCGCTTCGACGAGGCGGCATTGATCATGGGCACGCTGCCGTTCGCGCTGACCGGCGGCATCTGGACGCTCTATCTGCTCGGGTTCAACCAGTCAGTCGCGACCGGGGTCGGGTTCATCGCGCTAGCCGGCGTCTCCGCCGAGTTCGGGGTGGTGATGCTGATCTATCTCAAGAATGCGCTGGCCGAGCGCACGGCTAATCCGGACGCCGCCGAGGTGAAGGCCGCGGTGCGCGAAGGCGCGCTGCTGCGCGTCCGGCCCAAGGCGATGACGGTCGCGGTGATCCTCGCCGGCCTGCTGCCGATCCTGCTGGGATCGGGCGCGGGCTCGGAGGTGATGAGCCGGATCGCGGCGCCGATGATCGGCGGCATGCTGAGCGCGCCGCTGCTGTCGATGTTCGTCCTGCCCGCCGCCTATCTGCTGCTGCGCCGGCCGAAGACCGACCCCATCCATCAACCCGCTTCATCATGAAGGAGACGATTATGAGACATGCACGACTGACCCTCGCCCTCGGCCTTGCCGTCCTGACCGCCGCGTGCGGCAAGAAGGGCGAGACCCCGGTTACAACCGAAACCAACCAGGCGGCGCCTGCCGCGACCATGAGCGGCGACATGGGCAACATGTCGATGGCGCCCGACGCGAACGCCGCAATCAAGGCCAAGGGCCATGGCACCGTCACCGCGATCGACAAGACGGCGGGCACGATCACGCTCAACCACGGCCCGATCCCCGAAGCCAAGTGGCCGGCGATGACGATGGCGTTCAAGGCGGCGCCCGCGATCACCGATGCGGTCAAGGTCGGCGACAAGGTCGATTTCGACCTCTCGCTCAAGGGCAGCGATGGCGAGGTCACCGCGATCACAAAGCAATGATCCGCTAAGTTCGACCAAAAGAAGCTGGTTGCGTCGCCGCTCCGGGGCGGCGACGCCCCTGCCGGCCGTCTGCCTGGCCGTGCGCCCGGTCTACGGATGCGATCGGCAACGCCCAACGCCAGCCGCGTTTCCCTGCGCGATCACAGGCAGTTTGAGCAAGCTTCGCGGATCGCACATTGAACGTGCAAGCCGCCCTTGCCCGCGATAGCCTGAGCGGCAAGGAGCCAGTTCAGGATGACCGAGCCAGTATGACCTTGTTACCCACGACACATCATGATCTCTTGAGCGAGCTTGTCCGTCGTTGGCGAGACGATCCGGGCGCCACCTATCGCTCCTGGTTTCTTTGGGACGAACGCCTGAAAAACTTCCGCTCCATCCGTCGGGGGCTGCAGCAGGTGGTCGTGGAAATCGAAAGTGGGCGGTTCGGCGTCGCCTATCGCGGCTCGTCACTGGAAACGGTTGTCCACTCGATCGCCGAACAGCGGCAGATCTTCAAGGGCGCCGACCATGCCTGGCTGTGGAAGCCCAAGCTGCGCATTCCCGACATTTACGAAAGCCCGGACAATCAGCGGGCGTTCGGTCGCCTGCTCGACAATTGCTCGTGCTGCGACACCGCCGAGGAGATCATCAGCCACATCCGCAGCATAGATGCGCTCAAGATCAAGGGGCTGGGTCCGGCGGCGGCCAACCTGCTCTATTTCCTTCACCCGACGCTGGTGCCGCCCTTCAATACCGCGATCGTCAAGGGCTACAACGCCGTCACCGGCGCCAAGGTGAAGCTTGGCTCATGGGATCATTTTCTCGCCATGCGCGCCGGCATCCTCGACCTCAACGACCGTTACCGCGAGTTGCTCTCCAACGATCTCGGCGCGATCGGCGGACTGTTGTTCGACATTGGCTCGGGCCGCTATCCCGCGCCACCGCTGGAGGATGACGCAACGGCGGCCGACGACTGGCTCGGCAGATTGGAACATGCCAGAGCGGAGGCAAGCCGGCTCGACAAGACAGCCGCCGCGCAGGGCGAAACCGATCGCACGCACGCCGAAATCCAGGCCTGGCTGCGCGACCTCGGCCATGCCCTCGGTTACGATGTGTGGATCGCCGCCAATGACCGCGGTCGACTTCACGCTGGCTGCCCGCTTGGACAGGGATGCCTCGAGCGCCTTCCAGACGCCATTGCGACCTCTCCCGGAGCGGACTCGATCCGCCTCATCGACGTGTTGTGGCTGGCGAAGGGTGGCGACGGCGTCGCCGCCGCGTTCGAGGTTGAACATTCGACCTCGATCTACTCGGGGATCGTGCGCATGCTCGATCTGGCGCTGTCGGGGAGCGATCTGCACGCTGCCGCCGGGCTATTCCTGGTCGCACCGAATGCGCGCGAGCAGGACGTTCGCGCGCAACTCCGTCGCCCGGCTTTCAGCCGTATTGCCGATCTCGACTTCGCCTATCTGCCCTATGGCGAGCTGGAGAGAAACAGGGACGCGATCGCTCGTTTTGGAACGGGATTGAAGGCCATCAAGGCGATCTCAAGCCCCCTTCCCTGAAAGGGGGCGTTTGCGGGAGGGGGCGGAATCCTACGCCAAGCTCGCCCAGATAGCCGGCGCGAGATCTTACTTGTTGCTGCCTTCTACGGTCGCGCCAGAAAGGCGACGGCTCAGTTCTATCCGGCGATGGCTACGCATTTTGAAGGTGTCTGGCCCAACGCGCCGATACTCAATGAAGCCGAGAGAACGCCAAAATCGCTCTGCCGCTTCATTCGCTTCCAGCACGGCCAACCGAATCTCTGTGGCACCTCTCGCAGCGGCCCAGCTTTCGACCGTCGAGTAAATTGAGCGTCCGACGCCACGACCACGCTGTGCGGCATCTACGATCATGAAGCCGAGATACCATGTGCCATCACGCGGATAATCGCGGAGGATGGCCGCGATTGCATATAGGCCGCCAGGCCCCTTCCATCCCAGGACAGCTTGATTGTGGGCGCTCTTTTCGGGCGGCACATCGGAGAAAAGCTCGCGAGCATCGTCCAGCGTGGGCGCGGCCCCGTCCTGCAACAGGAAATAGTCGCTGCAACGGTTGTACAGGTCTGCAACGTCTGCGGCGTCCGCTTGGGTAAGTTTGATCGGGGCTCCCGTCATCATCATCGCGTTTTGGCAGCAAGCACGCGCTGACCGTAATCCCGGAGTTCCCCGTTGGGACCGACATAGCGGTAGAGAGTGACGCGCTCGATCCCGAGTTCCTTGCAGAGGTCGGAAACGGACGTGTCGCGTTGGGCCATAGCAGCCTGAGCGAGCCGCACCTGGGCCTTGGAGAGGGCGAACTTGCGGCCACCCTTGCGTCCCCGCGCGCGGGCAGCGGCCAGGCCAGCCATGGTGCGCTCGCGGATCATATCCCGCTCAAACTCCGCCAGTGTGGCAAAAATGCCGAACACCATCCGGCCCGATGGCGTCGTGGTGTCGATCTGCGCGCCCTTGCCGGTGAGCACCCGCAGACCGATACCGCGATCCGACAGATTCTGCACCGTGCTGACCAGGTGGGTGAGCGTTCGGCCGAGCCGGTCGAGCTTCCAAACGATGAGGACATCGCCGTCGCGCAACGATTTCAGGCAGGCGGCAAGACCGGGGCGATCATCACGGCTACCGGATGCACGATCATCATAGATATTGCCTGGCTCGACACCGGCAGCGCGAAGGGCATCGTGCTGCAGGTCGAGCGACTGCGAGCCGTCGGCTTTGGACACGCGGGCGTAGCCGATCAGCATGGATCACAAACGAAGGTTTGAGGCGGTGACGAACATGAGCACATAAGATTGGGCTATTGTGTATCTTAACCAGCATCTCAATCAAGCTATCTCAAACCGTAGCTCGGAAAGAATAAGGAGCATGTATGCCGCGTCGCGTGACCCTGACCGATCGACAGCGCGAGGCGCTGCTTCACTTGCCGGTCGATCAAGGTGAGCTGCTGCGGCACTATACCCTCAGCGATGAGGATCTCGGGCATATCCGCCAGCGCCGGCGCGCCCACAATCGTTTTGGCTTCGCGCTGCAACTGTGCGTCCTGCGCTACCCGGGCCGGGTGCTCGCTCCTGGCGAGTTGATCCCGGCGCAGGTATCGGATTTCATCGCGGCCCAGCTCGGCCTGACCAGCGACGATCTACTCCTCTATGCCGCGCGCGAGGAGACCCGGCACGAGCATCTGGCGGACCTTCGCCGAATCTACGGCTATCGCTCCTTTTCGGGGCGGGGCGCACGGGATTTGCGCGAATGGATCGCTCGGGAAGCCGAGGCGGCGACATCGAATGAGGATCTTGCCCGTCGCTTCGTTGCGGAGTGTCGCCGCACCCGCACGATCCTTCCCGGCTCCTCGACGATCGAGCGCCTTTGCGCCGATGCGCTGGTTGAGGCCGAGCGCCGGATCGAGGATCTTATCGCCCATCGCATCACGCCAACCCTGAGCGAGAATTTGGCTCACCTGTTGGAGGATACGGTGGATGGTCGCGTCACGCGCTTCGTATGGCTGCGACAGTTCGAGGTTGGCGCAAATTCAGCAGCCGCTAACCGGCTGATGGATCGACTGGAATATCTTCAAAGGTTCGATCTTCCGGCGGATTTGCTGGACGGCGTGCCGGCGCATCGTGTGACCCGGCTTCGCCGGCAGGGCGAGCGCTATTACGCCGACGGCATGCGTGATCTGCCCGAAGACAGGCGGCTTGCGATCCTCGCTGTCTGCACCCTGGAATGGCGGTCATCGCTGGCCGATGTCATCGTGGAGACCCACGATCGCATCGTAGGCCGTCTCTATCGGGCCTCCGAACGCCTTTGCAACACCAGGATCGCCGACGAAAAGGCGGCCGTTCGGGACACGCTGAAGTCCTTTGCCGAAATCGGTGGTGCTTTGCTTGGAGCGCAGGACGATGGCACGGCCCTGGACGGGATAATCGCCACCGGGCCTGGCTGGGAACGGTTCAGAACCCTTGTCGCCACGGCCTCCGCGCTGACCAACGTGCTCGCGGCCGACCCGCTCAGCCGTGTGCTGGACGGCTATCACCGTTTCCGCCTCTACGCGCCCAGGATGCTGCGCCTGCTCGACATGCAGGCGGCGCCGATCGCCACGCCTCTTCTGGCGGCCGTTGCGATGCTGCGTAACGGGATCAAGGTCGATCCGCCGGTGGATTTTCTACGTCCCAACTCGAAATGGCATCGTCATCTTCGCGCTGAGCCCAGCGGCGACCACCGGCTTTGGGAAATCGCGGTGCTGTTCCACATCCGCGACGCCTTCCGGTCCGGTGACATATGGTTGGCGGGATCGCGCCGCTATGGCGACCTCAAGCAGCTTCTGGTCCCGCCACAGGCGATAGAGCAGACCGCGCGGCTCGCCGTGCCGCTGCGACCCGGCGAATGGCTGGCCGAGCGCAGGGCTCGACTGGATACACGGCTGAAGGAGTTTGGCCGCGCGGCGCGAACCGGCACGATCCCAGGCGGCATCATCGAGAACGGCAAGCTGCACATCGACAAGCTGAGGGCCGACACGCCCGAAGGGGCCGAGGATCTCGTGCTCGATCTCTATCAACAGCTCCCGCCCGCGAGGATCACCGATCTGTTGCTGGAAGTCGATGAGCGAACCGGATTTTCCGAGGCGTTCACGCATCTGCGCACCGGCGCGCCCTGCAGCGACCGGATCGGCCTGATGAACGTGTTGCTGGCGGAAGGCGTCAATCTCGGTTTGCGCAAGATGGCGGCGGCGACCAACACGCACAGCTTCTGGGAATTGCTGCGGATCGCGCGCTGGCATGTCGAAGGCAGCGCCTATGATCGGGCGCTCGCCATGATCGTGGAGGCCCACGCCGCCCTGCCCATGGCCGCCTTCTGGGGACAAGGGCAATCGGCATCCAGCGACGGGCAGTTCTTCCTTGCTAACGAGCAGGGCGAGGCGATGAATCTGATCAACGCGAAATATGGCAACGTCCCGGGCCTCAAGGGATACAGCCATGTGTCCGATCAATATGCGCCGTTCGCAACCCAGGTGATCCCGGCAACGGTCAGCGAGGCTCCCTATATCCTGGACGGGCTGCTCATGAATGACGCGGGCCGCCGCGTTCGCCAGCATTTTGCCGACACGGGCGGCTTCACCGATCATGTGTTCGCCGCCTGCGCCTTGCTCGGCTACAGGTTCGCCCCCCGTATCCGCGATCTCCCTCAGAAAAGACTCTATGCCTTCGCGCCCAACGCGACGCCGGCCAATGTGCGAGCGCTGGTCGGAGGTAAGATCAATGAACCGCTCATCGAGCGCAACTGGCCCGACATCCTGCGCATCATGGCGACGATCGCAGCGGGGATCGTCGCCCCCAGCCAGATTCTTCGCAAGCTCGCCTCTTACCCGCGCCAGAATGAGCTGGC